>NZ_JBYTAG010000052.1:0-54687 GCF_058787995.1 Cupriavidus sp. FW305-27 | reverse complement strand
GCCCTGCACCGCCCCTACCAGCGCCCGCCCAATGCCGCGGCGCCCGTGGTCGGGGTGCACATCCATTTCATCGAGGTAGGCGCACTCGCCGTTGCGGCTGGCCAGCGCAAAGCCGGCCAGTTCCCCATCGCGCTCGGCTACCCACAGGCGCGCTTCGCGCTGCGCGGCGGCCAGCACCGGCTCGGGCGTGCTGACCAGGCGCAGCAGTGCCGGCAGGTCCGTATCAGGGAAGAGCGCCGCGGCGGCCAGTTCGATATCGGCCAGGCGCGGCACCTCGTCCGCCGCTGCCAGGCGGATGTGCGCAGCAGCAGCCATGGCTGGCTCCGCGCTCAGGCAGCCGGGAACAGGCTGATCAGTTGGGCCACCGCGGCCGGCACGTCGTCAGCCTCGGTCACCGCGCGCACCACGGCGGCACTGCCGACGCCCACCGCCAGCACCTCGCGCATATTGGCCGCGTTGACGCCGCCGATGCCCACCAGCGACGGGATCACCGGCTGCATCAGCTTCACGTAGGCGCGGAAGCGGCCCATGCCCTGCGGCTGGGTCGGCATCACCTTGGTGGTGGTCGGGAAGATCGCGCCCAGCGCCAGGTAGCTGGGGCGGATCGCGGCCACGCGCAGCATCTCGGCATAGCCATGGGTGGAGACACCCAGGCGCAGGCCCGAAGCGCGGATCGCATCGAGGTCGGCATCGTCCAGGTCTTCCTGGCCAAGGTGGATGCCGTAGATGCCGCTCTGATCGCCGCCGTTGGCGGCGCGGTAGTCGATCGCGGCCTGCCAGTGGTCGTTGACGAACAGGCGCGAAGACGAGCCCTGCGTGGCCTTCGCCGCGCGTGCGATCTCGGCGCGCACCGCGGCCGGGTCTTCGGACTTGAAGCGCAGCTGCACCGTCGGTACGTTCAGTGGCGCCAGGCGCTCGATCCATTCGGCGCTTGGCACCACCACGTACAGGCCCAGCGCGGGGCACGGCGCGAACGGCGCCGCGGCCTGCTCGGGTGCCACCAGGGCGGCGTGCCGTACATGCGGGAAGCGGGCAAAGTCAGACGGCCAGTCGGCCGAGCCCGGCTCCCAGGCGCGCGCCAGGCACAGCGCGTCGTGCGCGGGGAAATGCAGCGCCAGGCTGGCCAGCAGCACCGCGACGAAGGCGGGCGAATGCGGCTGGTCGGTGTCGGCGGCGACGGAGAAGACCCACGTGCCCATCGGCGAGCGCACGGTGTCGATCCACTGGCCGCCCTCGCGATCGCTCTCGATCAGCGTGGCGCCCGCGGCGGCGACGCGCGCGATCGTGCCTGCGTCGGCTTCGCCGTCGAACAGCAGCACGTCGTGGGCGCCGGGTTGCGCGGGCGCGTCGGCCAGGCGCCAGGCCTGCCACGGCTTGTCATCGACGCCGAAGGTCTCGCCATAGTGTTCCAGCACCGCCTGGCGCAGCGGGCCGTCGCTGGCGGCATGCACGGCGCGGCGGGTCATGCGCGCTGCTCCGTGCTGTCGGCGTGCCAGAACGGCATGCCGACCACCGGGGTGCTGGCCTGCGCCACCTCGCGCTCGGGCATCGGCCCGGCCAGGTAGGCGGTGCGGCCGGCCTCAACGGCCTGCGCAAAGGCGCGCGCCATATTGACCGGGTAGGCGGCCTGCGCCACCGCGGTATTGAGCAGCACGCCGTCGTAGCCCCACTCCAGCACCTGCGCCGCATGCGACGGCAGGCCCAGGCCGGCATCGACGATCAGCGGCGTGTCGGGCAGGCGCTCGCGCAGCACGCGCATCGCGTGCGGGTTGACCGCGCCGCGGCCGGTGCCGATCGGCGCGGCCCATGGCATCAGCGCCTGGCAGCCCACGTCGAGCAGGCGGCGGCACAGCACCAGGTCCTCGGTGCAGTACGGCAGCACCTTGAAGCCTTCCTTGATCAGGGTCTCGGCCACGGCCGGCAGGTTCAGCGTATCGGGTTGCAGCGTGTAGTCGTCGCCGATCAGCTCCAGCTTGATCCACGGTGTTTCGAAGACCTCGCGCGCCATCATCGCAGTGGTGATCACTTCCTGCGCGGTGAAGCAGCCGGCGGTATTGGGCAGCACCGGCACGTCCAGCGCCTTGAGCATCTGCCAGAAGGCCTGGCCGCCCTCGCCGGCGCCGACCGCGCCCTGGCGGCGCAGCGCAACGGTGATCATGGCGGGCCTGGAGGCCTGCACGGCCGCCTCCAGCGTGGCCGGCGACGGGTAGCGAGCAGTGCCCAGCAGCAGGCGCGAGCCGAACGACTCGCCATACAGCACGAACGGGTCGCGCAAGGTTTCGGAAGGTTCGAATGTCATGGGTCAGCCTCCCGTCACGGGTTGCACGAGGTCGATGCGGTCGCCGGCCGCAAGAATGGTGTTGGCGTGGGCGCCGCGCGGCACGAACTGGCCGTTGACCGCCGCGGCAAAGGGGGGCGCGATCTGCGCCGCGCTCACCGCGTCCGCCAGCGTGGCGGAATCGGCAAGGGCGAGCGGTCGGCCGTTGAGCAGGATTTCCATGTCAGTCATGCGTTAGTGCAGCAGCCCGCCGGGTGCGGCCATGGTAGCGGCAGCGGGCGCTTCGGTCACGGCTTCGATCATGCCAGGCCAGCGCAGCGCGGCCGGCACGGCATGGGCCGCGGGATCGCCCTTGAGCAGCGCGCCAACCACCGCGCACGCGGCCTCGGTCACCGCCGGCGCAATCAGAAAGCCATGCCGGTACAAGCCGTTGACGCGCACCACGCGCGCGCGCTGGTCCACGCGGATCGCCGGCAGGTGGTCGGGCCGCGTCGGGCGCCGCTGCACGTTCAGTTCCAGCACGCGGGCCTCGCCGAAGGCGGGATGCAGTGAATGCGCCGCCGACAGCAGCTCCAGCGCGGAACGCACGCTCATGGGCGAATCATCCTCGCTTTCCAGCTCGGTGGCACCGATCACGTACAGGTCGTTGGGCTTGGGCGCGATATAGATCGGGTAGCGCGGATGCAGCAGCCGCACCGGCCGATGCAGCCTGACGTCGGGCGCATGCACGCGCACCACTTCGCCGCGCAGGCCGCGCAGGCCCGGCTTGTCGCCGCCCGGCTGTGCGGGCCAGGCCGAGCGCGCGCCCAGGCCGCGGCAATCCAGCACCACGTCGGCACGGATGCCGAGCTTGGGCAGCGATTCGGCATCGACCTCGCCAGCCTCCCAGACACAATGCACGCCTTCGCTGACCGCGCACGACAACAGCGCGCGCAGCGCGCCACGGTTGTCGAGCTGGCCTTCGCCGGCCAGCAGCAGGCCCTGCGGGAAGCGGCCCGCCAGCGCGGGCTCGACTTCGCCCACGCCCTTGCCGTCCAGCGCGCGCAGCCGCTGCGACACCAGTTCGGGCGGCGCCACCGCGCGCACGCGGCTGGTGAACAGCGACATCTCGGCACGGTCGCGCGCATGCCAGACCACCAGCGTGCCGTCCTCCTGGAAGAAGACCGGCTCAGGCAATTCGGCCAGCCACGCGCGCCACAGGTCGACACTGGCGATGCCCAGGTCGACGATGCGGCGCTCGGCGATGGCCGATTCCGCCAGCGGCGCCAGCATGGCCGCAGCCACATAGGCGGCCGAGCCCGCGCCGTCCGGACCGGCCCGCTCCACCAGCGCCACGCGGGCGCCGCTGCGTACCAGTTGCCAGGCGGCCAGGCGCCCGGCAA
Organism: Cupriavidus sp. FW305-27; assembly: GCF_058787995.1. Classification (NCBI taxonomy): domain Bacteria; kingdom Pseudomonadati; phylum Pseudomonadota; class Betaproteobacteria; order Burkholderiales; family Burkholderiaceae; genus Cupriavidus; species Cupriavidus sp. FW305-27. Next base: position 51,027 of record NZ_JBYTAG010000052.1, on the reverse strand, counting down.
GACCGGCCCCGAGAATGGCGACGTCAAACGACTGCACTGCTGTCATGAGGGGTGTTGTGCCGGACGGCGCGTGCGGCCGCGCCGGCCTCCTTGTTGTCGGTGCCGCCGCGCGAGGCGCTGCGCGGCGGCGAAACACGAGCGGGCATGGATGCGAAGCCATGCCCGTACTGCCAGTCACTGCATCACGAGTAGATCTTGCTGCCCTTCTTCAGGAACTCGATCGACTTCTCTTCCATGCCCTGCTGCGCTTCCTTGGGCAGCGACGCCGCGTAGTCGCGCACTTCCTGCGTGATCTTCATCGAGCAGAACTTCGGCCCGCACATCGAGCAGAAGTGGGCGATCTTGGCGCCCTCGGCCGGCAGCGTGGCGTCGTGGTACGAACGCGCGCGTTCCGGGTCGAGGCCCAGGTTGAACTGGTCTTCCCAGCGGAACTCGAAGCGTGCCTTGGACAGCGCGTTGTCGCGCAGCTGCGCGCCGGGCCAGCCCTTGGCAAGGTCGGCAGCGTGGGCCGCGATCTTGTAGGTGATGATGCCTTCGCGCACGTCTTCCTTGTCCGGCAGGCCAAGGTGCTCCTTGGGCGTGACGTAACACAGCATGGCGGTGCCCATCCAGCCGATATTGGCCGCGCCGATGCCGCTGGTGATGTGGTCGTAGCCGGGGGCGATGTCCGTCACCAGCGGTCCAAGGGTGTAGAACGGCGCCTCGTAGCAATGCTTGAGCTCTTCGTCCATATTGGCCTGGATGCGCTGCAGCGGCACGTGGCCCGGGCCTTCGATCATCACCTGCACGTCGTGCTTCCATGCCTTGGCGGTCAGTTCGCCCAGCGTGCGCAGTTCGCCGAACTGGGCGTCGTCGTTCGAGTCGGCGATGCAACCCGGACGCAGGCCGTCGCCGAGGCTGAACGACACGTCATAGGCCTTCATGATTTCGCAGATCTCGTCGAAGTGCGTGTACAGGAAGTTTTCCTTGTGGTGTGCCAGGCACCACTTGGCCATGATCGAACCACCGCGCGAAACGATGCCCGTGACGCGGTCGGCGGTCAGCGGCACGTAGCGCAGCAGCACGCCTGCGTGAATGGTGAAGTAGTCCACGCCCTGCTCGGCCTGCTCGATCAGCGTGTCGCGGAACATCTCCCAGGTCAGGTCCTCGGCGATGCCGCCGGTCTTGTCCAGCGCCTGGTAGATCGGCACCGTGCCGATCGGGACCGGCGAGTTGCGCAGGATCCATTCGCGGGTTTCGTGGATGTGCTTGCCGGTGGACAGGTCCATGATGGTGTCGGCGCCCCAGCGGATCGACCACACCATCTTTTCCACTTCCTCGGCCAGCGACGAGGTCACCGCCGAGTTGCCCAGGTTGCCGTTGATCTTGACGCGGAAATTGCGCCCGATCGCCATCGGCTCCAGTTCGGTGTGGTTGATGTTGGCGGGAATGATGGCGCGGCCCGAGGCGATTTCCTGGCGCACGAATTCCGGCGTGATGTCTTCCGGACGCAGCGGCAGGCCGGCGCCCAGCGCATTGCCGGGATGCTGGCGCAGCAGCGCCTTGTAGTCGGGCTTGTCGTACAGCGCCTGCAGGTTCAGCGATTCGCGCAGCGCCACATACTCCATTTCAGGCGTGATGATGCCCTTGCGCGCATAGTGCATCTGCGACACGTTGGCACCGGCCTTGGCACGGCGCGGATTGGTCAGCTGGGCAAAGCGCAGGTGTGCGGTGGCGGGGTCGTTGGCACGGTCGCGTCCGTATTCCGACGACAGGCCCGGCAGCACTTCGGTGTCGCCACGCTCTTCGATCCACTTGGCGCGCACGGCGGGCAGGCCGGCCTTCAGGTCGATATGCACGTCCGGATCGCTGTACGGGCCCGAGGTGTCGTACACCGGGATCGGCGGATTCTGCATCTCGCCCTTGTCGGTGCGCGTCGACGTTTGCAGGATGGTGCGCAGCGGTACGCGGATATCGGGGCGGCTGCCCGTCAGGTAGGTCTTGCTGGAAGCCGGGTAGGCGAATTTCTGGTCGAGGTCGCTTTCGAGCGATTCGAAGGATGCAGCGGGGGCAGTACGGGCCATGGGTGTCGTCCTCTCTCTTGCGGGGTGGACGAAACCAGGAGCCTTGTGAGCGCTGCCCGGGGCCTGAGGCCTGAGGCGGCGAGTCCCGGAGGGACTGGAGACTTGGTCTTGTGAAACTTCCCACGCCGGTACTAGCCGGATCGGGTTCGAAGGGACTCTCTCAGCCGCACGGCCCATCCGTACGGCACCCCTGTTTCATCCAACGGGGTGAATTTAAGCACAAGGTGCCGGTGGGCGCCAGTGCCAGTTCCCTGCCGTTTGTGGTGCCACACCTGTTCGAAAAGGTATCGAATCGCGCATGCTGCAGCGCAATAATCACTCACAAGGGGACAACCGCGCACTCAAACGCCGGCGACGTGCTCTACCATGCAGTAAGACGCGTCCATCTTCCGATCCCGCCATGACCGAAGCTGCCACCCACCGCGTGTTCAACCAGGTGCCCGATCTCGCGCACTACAACCTGTTCGCCACCGATCCGGCGCTGCGCGGCGCGCTGGAACGGCTGGGAGGCGGCTGGCACGCCGGCACGCTGGGCCAGTTCGGCGCGCGCCTGGGCGAGCCGGAAGTCCAGCAATGGGCAGCCGATGCCAACCGCCACACGCCCGAGCTGCACACACACAGCCGCACCGGCGAGCGCATCGACGCCGTGGATTTCCACCCGAGCTGGCACGCGCTGCTGGCCCTGTTGCGCAGCCAGCAGCTGCAGGCCCTGCCCTTCGCGCAGCCGCGCGCGGGCGCATGGGTGGCGCGCACCGCCGGCTACTTCCTGCAGGCGCAGGTGGAATCCGGCTCGCTGTGCCCGCCGACCATGACCTTCGCCAGCATCCCGGTGCTGCGCAAGGAAACCGCATTGTTTGCCGAGCTTGAGCCGCGGTTGTATGCGACCGAACACGATGCGCGCGACCTGCCGTGGCGCAGCAAGAGCGCGATCATGATCGGCATGGGCATGACCGAGAAACAGGGCGGCTCGGACGTGCGCGCCAACACCACCGTGGCGCGCGCGGTGCGCGGCGAGGGCCGCGGCGCGGAATACGCGCTGACCGGGCACAAGTGGTTCTTCTCCGCGCCGATGTGCGATGCGCACCTGGTGGTCGCGCGCATGGGCGCCGAAGACGGCCCGCTGTCGTGCTTCTTCGTGCCGCGCTTCCGCGACGACGGCAGCAAGAACGCGGTGCTGATCCAGCGGCTCAAGGACAAGCTAGGCAACCGCTCCAATTCCAGCAGCGAGGTGGAGTTCCGCGACGCCACCGGCATCCTGATCGGCGAGGAAGGCCGCGGCATCCCGACCATCATCGAGATGGCCACCAGCACGCGGCTGGACTGCGTGATCGGCAGTGCCGCGATCCTGCGCGCCGCCTTTGTGCAGGCGCTGCACCATGCGCGCCACCGCAGCGCCTTCGGGCGCCTGCTGGCCGACCAGCCGCTGATGCGCAATGTGCTGGCCGACCTGGCGCTGGAATCCGAAGCGGCCACGCTGCTGATGATGGAACTGGGCCACGCCTTCGAGCACGCTGACGATGATCCGCTCGCGGCGTCGTGGAAGCGCGTGGTCACCCCCGCGGCCAAATTCTGGGTCTGCAAGCGCACGCTGGAAGCCACCGGCGAAGCCATGGAAGTCTGGGGCGGCAACGGCTACGTGGAAGAAGGCCCGATGGCGCGGCTGTACCGCGAGGCGCCGGTCAACTCGATCTGGGAAGGCTCGGGCAACATCATGTGCCTGGACGTGCTGCGCGCGATCCAGCGCAATCCCGACGATGCCGCGCGCTTGCTGCAAGACCTGTCGCGCCGCGCCGGCGGCCATCCGGCGGTGCGCGCGGAACTGGCATCGCTGCAGGCGCTGCTGCGCCAGCCGCCGGAATTGCTGGAAGCCAGCGCCCGACGCTTTGCGCAGGGGTTGGTGCTGACCGCACAGGCCGCGCTGATGCTGGCGCATGCCGATACCGAGAATGCCGAGCTGTTCGTCGCCAGCCGGCTGGGACGGCAGCACGGGCGCGTGTTCGGCACCCTGGATGCGGATGCCGACGTGCTCAAGCGGGTGTTCTCGCGCGGCTTCGAAGGCTAGCGATTCAAGCCTCCATCGATTCCAGCACCCGCAGCATCACGCGCGGCGCATAGCGGATCAGGTCATGCGCGCGCTCGCCGATCATGATCGCGGGCGCATTGATGTTGCCGCCGACCAGGGTCGGCATCACCGATGCATCGACCACGCGCAAACCCTCGACGCCGCGCACGCGCAGTTGCGGGTCCACCACCGCCATCGCATCCATGCCCATGCGGCAGGTGCCCACCGGGTGGTAGATGGTGTCGGCATGCTCGCGGATCATCTCGCGCACGGCAGCGTCGTCGCTGCCATCGGCACGCAGGCCGGCGGAATAGAGTTCGCGCCCGCCGAAGCCGGCCAGTTGCGGCTGCGCAAAGATGCTGCGCACGATGCGAACGCCGGCGACCATGTCGTCCAGGTCGCGCGCATCGCTCAGGTATTGCGGGTCGATCAGCGGCGCGCGCCGGATATCGTGCGAGGCCAGCCGCACCTCGCCGCGGCTGCGCGGGCGCAGCACACAGACATGGCAGGAATAGCCGTGGCCGAAGTTCAGCCGGCGCATGTGGTCATCGGCCATGCCGACCACGAAATGCAGCTGCAGGTCGGGCTCGGGCAGGTCCGGGCGGCTGCGCAGGAAGCCGCCTGCCTCGGCGAAGTTGCTTGACATCATGCCGGTGCGTTCGCGCCGGTAGCGCAGCATTTCAGGCACCAGCCGCGCCAGGCCGCCGAACGACACGCCGAACAATTCAGGCACGGCCACGCGCTTGTGCAGCACGATGTCCAGGTGGTCCTGCAGGTTGGCGCCCACGCCGGGCAGGTCATGCACGACGGCGATGCCATGTTCGCGCAAGTGCGCGGCGGGGCCGACGCCCGACACCATCAGCAGCTGCGGCGAGCCGAACGTGCCCGCGCACACGATCACGTCGCGGCGCGCGCGCAGCAGTTGCCGGTGGCCCTCGCGCACCACCTGCACCCCGGCCGCATGGCGGCCTTCGAAGACTATGCGCAGCGCCTGCGTATCGGTCAGCACCCGCAGGTGCGCGCGGCCGCCATTGCAGGCCCGGTCGCGCTTGTTGCCACCGTGCAGGTAGGCACGCGCCGCGTTCCAGCGCTCGCCCGCGTGCTGCGTGACCTGGTACCAGCCCACGCCCTCCTGTTCTTCGCCGTTGAAATCGTCGTTGCGCGGGAAGCCCGCCTGCTGCGCGGCCTCGATGAAGCGTTCGGCAAAGGGGTTGGGGGTGCGCAGGTCGCTCACGTGCAACGGCCCGTTGCCGCCGTGCAGCGGGTCGTCGTCGCTGCCGGCCAGGCGTTCATTGCACTCGGCGCGGCGGAAGTACGGCAGCACGTCGTCCCACGACCAGCCGTCGCAGCCGGCGGCGGCCCACGCGTCATAATCGGCGGCGCGGCCGCGCGTGTAGATCATGGCGTTGATCGAGGAACTGCCGCCCAGCCCGCGCCCGCGCGGCTGGTAGCCGCGGCGGCCGTTCAGGCCTGGCTGCGGCACGGTTTCATAGCCGTAGTTGCGTGCCCCCGCGCGCGGCAGCAGCGCGGCAAGCGCCGCGGGTGTGCGTACCAGCACATGGTGATCGTGGTGCCCGGCCTCGACCAGGGCAATGGTGTCGTCGCCGCTGTCGGCAAGCCGCCCCGCCAGCGCACAGCCCGCCGAGCCCGCGCCGACGATGACGTAGTCAAAGGTGGTTTCCATCTGTCTCCCCGCGAGTCCGCAGGCGGCGCGCGTGCGTGAGCCGGGCCGCGCCGGTGCATGCGCGCCCTGTCCGTCCAGCGGATGGCAAGCTGTGAGATTCAGTGTAGGCGCTAGCCCGGACGGTGGAGAAGCCCGGTGGCGCGGGCCGCCGGCGCTGCGCAGACGGGCGTTTGAATTGTCCTTCTGGTAGGAAACTTCCATTGCCATGGCTGGCACGCTACCTTATCGTGCGCGGGAACACGCGGACCGCTGCAGCGCCACTCGCCGCGATCCACATCCACTTTCCCCGCACGTCCCTTGCCCAGGAGCGCAGCAATGCGAGAAGTCCCCGACCTGTCGTCCGTCTTTGGCGCCATGCACGCCGCGTCGCGGCGCGACCAGCTGCCCGCCTGGGCCGTGCGCGCCGACCGCCTGCAGCGCCTGCGCCGGCTGGTGACAGAGAACGAGGCTGCCATTGCCGCCGCCATTCACGCGGACTTCACCAACCGGCCGCGCCAAGAAACTGCGCTGCTGGAGGTATTCCCGAGCCTCGGCGGCATCGACGACGCGCTGCGCCACGGCAAGCGCTGGATGCGCGTGCGCCGCGCCGCCACCGGCTTCTGGTTCCGCCCGGGCCGCTCGCGGCTGGTGCCGCAGCCGCTGGGAGTGGTGGGCATCGTGGTGCCCTGGAACTATCCGCTGTACCTGACGGTAGGGCCGCTGGCCGGCGCGCTGGCGGCGGGCAACCGCGCCATGGTGAAGCTGTCGGAATACACGCCGCGCTTTGCGGCCTTGTTCGCGCAACTGGTGCCGCAGCACTTTGCGCCGGACGAGATCATGGTGGTCAATGGCGATGCCGAGGTGGCGAGCGCCTTTACCGCGCTGCCCTTCGACCACCTGCTGTTCACCGGCTCGACCGCGGTCGGCCACCATGTGATGCGCGCGGCGGCCGCCAACCTGACCCCGGTGACGCTGGAACTCGGCGGCAAATCGCCGGCGATTATCGGCGCCGGCGCTGACCTGCCGCGTGCGGTGGAACGCATCCTGGTGGGCAAGCTGATGAACGCGGGCCAGACCTGTATCGCGCCAGACTACGTGCTGGTGCCGGAAGACCTGCGCGGGCAGCTGGTGGAGGCGGCACGCCGGTGCGTTGACCGGCTCTATCCGGACCTGGCGCGCAACCGGGACTACACCAGCATCATCAGCCCGCGCCACTTCGCGCGGCTGGCGGCGCTGGTGGATGAAGCCGCGGCGCAAGGCGCGACCGTGGTGCCGCTGTCCGATGCGCAGCCGGACGCGCACGCGCGGCGCCTGCCACCGGTGCTGCTGCTGGATGTGCCCGAAGGCGTCACGGCGATGCGGGAGGAGATCTTCGGGCCGGTACTGCCCGTGGTGACGTACCGCACCCTGGACGAGGCGGTGGACTACATCAATGCGCGCCCGCGGCCGCTGGCGCTATACCTGTTCGAGCGCGACCGCGGCGCCATCGGCCATGTGATGAGGCAGACCGTTGCCGGCGGCGTCACGGTCAACGACACCCTGTTCCATATCGCCCAGGACGGCCTGCCCTTCGGCGGGGTCGGCGCCAGCGGCATGGGCGCCTATCACGGCCAGGCGGGCTTCGACACCTTCTCCAAGGTGAAGCCGGTGTTCCACCAGGCCGGCCTGAACGGCGCAGGACTGCTCAAGCCGCCTTACGGCAAGACCTTCGAAACCATGTTGCGCCTGCTTCTGCGTTGATCAGGACACCAGCATCGGCCGCCCGAGCATGCGCGACAGCACCGCCTCGGGCGAGTGGGTGTGGTCGGAAATCGCCTGCGGCGCCAGGTAGATGGTCTGCTCCATCATCGCCCGTCCGCGCATGGCCGCGTGCAGCAGCTGGTCGCTGAAGACGATCCAGGTGGAACCCGGCGGGAAGTGGAATTCCTGCTGCGGCACCTTGGCCTGGTAATCCAGGTCGGCCTTGGCCAAGTCATGCAGCTGCAGCATGCGGTGGTCATATTCCGAGCGCTTGCGCTTGGTGATATGCAGCAGCTTCATCAGCGCCGCCTGCCCCGGCCACATGCCATGGGTCTTGGGCACGAACTTCTGCGCAAAATCGCCGAACGGCTCGCCCACGCGCCACACGCGCGCCGCGGCCGGGTCGATGTTGTGGAACACGCGCAACAGGCGCTTGCCCAACATCGGGTTGGACGGGAACGAGTCCACGTGCAGGCGGGTGTCGTCCTTGCGCCAGCTGACCGGGCGCCCGGCGATCTCGCTGGGCCGCAGCGAGGTGCCGGCGCGCGTCATGTGCGGGATGTATTCAGGGAACAGCGTGCGCACCAGCAATTCGCTGTTGTCGGCGTAGCGGCGGATCAGCGTGTACAGGTCCGCCAGGTCCTGCGGACTGCCCTGGGCGCCGCGCACCGCGGTGTCGTCGGCGCGCAGGTTGATGTTCTTGGACTTGCCGTCGGAATAGCGGCTGTCAAGGAAGCGCTCTTCGCCCGGCTGGAAGCGGAAATTCAGGTTCGGGAAGTACAGCACGGCGCCCTGCTCCAGCTCGCGGCGCAGCGTGGCGCGTTCTTCGGCCGTGACCTGCGGCGCCCAGTCGGCATATGGCTGCGGGCGGATCAGGTTGAGCTGGCCGGCGGCGGGCGGCTGGGTTGAGGTCGAGGGGGCAAGGACAGGCGCTTCGGACATGGCATCCTCTGGAAACGGTCACCAGTGTTTGGGGTCGGCCGCCGGCGTGGCGGCTGGGGATGGCGGGATTTTACTCCCTGCCGTCAGCCGTGGCGCCGGCGTCACGCGGCGACTGGACCAGGATCAAGCCCGCGTAAAAAAACCCCGCGGGCCCTTGCGGGCCGGCGGGGCTTGCCGTCAGTGCTGCTGGCGCGGGTGGCGCTTACAGGCCGGCCGCGGCGCGCAGGGCAGCCGCCTTGTCGGTGGCTTCCCAAGAGAATTCCGGCTCTTCGCGGCCGAAGTGGCCGTAGGCAGCAGTCTTCTCGTAGATCGGGCGCAGCAGGTCCAGCATCTGCACGATGCCCTTCGGGCGCAGGTCGAAGTGCTCCTGCACCAGCTCGGCGATCTTGGCGTCGGGGATCTTGCCGGTGCCTTCGGTGTAGACCGTCACGTTGATCGGGCGGGCCACGCCGATGGCGTAGCTGACCTGCACCTGGCACTGGCGCGCCAGGCCCGAAGCCACCACGTTCTTGGCAACGTAGCGCGCGGCGTAGGCGGCCGAGCGGTCGACCTTGGACGGGTCCTTGCCCGAGAACGCGCCGCCACCGTGCGGCGAGGCGCCGCCGTAGGTATCGACGATGATCTTGCGCCCGGTCAGGCCGCAGTCGCCCTGCGGGCCGCCGATGACGAAGCGCCCGGTCGGGTTCACCAGGTACTTGGTTTCCTTCAGCATCTCGGCCGGCAGCACCGGCTTGATGATTTCCTCGATCACGGCTTCGCGGATCTGGGCCTGGGTGATGTCCGGCGAATGCTGGGTCGACAGCACCACGGTATCCACGCTGTGCGGCTTGCCGTCGACATAACGCACCGTCACCTGCGACTTGGCGTCCGGGCGCAGCCAGGGCAGGCGGCCGTCGCGGCGCAGCAGCGACTGGCGCTCGACCAGGCGGTGGGCGTAGTAGATCGGGAACGGCATCAGTTCCGGGGTCTCGTCGCAGGCGTAGCCGAACATCAGGCCCTGGTCGCCGGCACCCTGGTTCAGGTAGTCGTCGGAGGCGCGGTCCACGCCTTGGGCGATGTCGGGCGATTGCTTGTCATAGGCGACCAGCACCGCGCAGCCCTTGTAGTCGATGCCGTAATCGGTGTTGTCGTAGCCGATGCGCTTGATCGTGTCGCGCGCGATCTGGATATAGTCGACGTTGGCGGTCGTGGTGATTTCCCCAGCCAGCACCACCAGACCGGTGTTGCAAAGCGTCTCGGCCGCCACACGCGCGTACTTGTCCTGGGCCAGGATGGCGTCGAGGACGGCGTCGGAAATCTGGTCGGCGACCTTATCGGGATGGCCTTCGGAGACGGATTCCGAAGTAAAAAGGAAGTCGTTTGCCACGAACTTATTCTCCAGGTTGGCTATTGCGTGCCAGCCCGATCGGTTCATGGCGGCGACGCTTTAGCGGTATTTCAAGCAGCCCGGTTAGAGCCGCATCGCCCCGCAAGTTGTCAGTTAACTCGGCGATACACGCTATTATACGCGCCTGCCGGGCTCGTTGCAGCGCGCCAACGGTACGGTACGGCACCCTGCCAACCAGCCGGGGGCACCGTGCCCAGATGAATCCGATGACGGCACGCTGCGCGCGGAACTGAATACCGCCATAGAAAAAACGCTGCCTGCCCGTCTGTTCCCCGGCACAGACCCGTAGCAGACCCGCTTTTCGCGCCTGATGACCTTTTTATTCTGGCTGATCTCCCGTTTTCCCCTGCGGCTGCTGCAAGCCGCGGGCGGCGCGCTCGGACTGCTGAGCGCGCGCCTGCCCGGCCGCTACGGCCAGCGCCTGCGGGAGAACTTCCGCCAGGCGTTTCCCGACGCCACCGATGCGATGATCGACGAAGCGGCCCGTTCGGCCGGACGCATGATCGTCGAGATGCCCTACTTCTGGAGCCGCAGCAAGATCGGTGCGAAGCTGCATGGCTTTGACGACTACCTGTGGCCCGAGCTGGGCAAGCTGCAGGCGCGCGGCAAGGGCATCATCATCCTGACCCCGCACCTGGGCTGCTTTGAAGTGCTGCCGCAGTCCCACGCGCTGCAGCGCCCGGTCACCGCCCTGTTCAAGCCGCCGCACCAGCCCTGGCTGCGCGACTGGATCGAAAAAATGCGCACCCGCCCCGGCATGCACATGGCGCCGGCCACGCCGCGCGGTGTGCGCATGCTGGTCAAGGCACTCAAGCGCGGCCAGGCGGTGGGCATCCTGCCCGACCAGGTGCCCAGCGGCGGCGAGGGCAACTGGGCGCCGTTCTTCGGCAAGCCGGCCTATACCATGGCACTGGTGCACCGGCTGCAGCAGCTGACCGGCGCGCCGGTGGTGGCGGTCTTTGCCGAGCGCCTGCCGCGCGGCGCCGGCTATCGCGGCCACCTGCGCGTGATCAACGACGGCGGCATGCTGCCGGACGATCCTGCCGCCGCTGCCGCGGTCATCAACCGGACTATCGAGGAACTGGTGGGCCTGTGCCCCTCGCAGTACCTGTGGGCTTACAACCGCTACAAGCAACCCGCCGGAGCGGGTACCCCGGACGCGCCGGGCAATGATACCGAGCCGGCCACTGATCGATCGATTTCATGAGCCGTGTGTTCACGTGGCTTGGCATCGGCTTGCTGACGGTGCTGGGCAAGCTGCCATATCCGTTCGTCGCGCGCTTCGGCGAGGCGCTGGGAAGCCTGCTCTACCTGGTGCCGAGCGAGCGGCGCCGCGTGGTGCAGGCCAACCTGCGCCTGTGTTTCCCGGACCGGACCGAGGCCGAAATCGATGAACTGTCGCGGCAGAGCTTCCGCATCCTGTTCCGCAGCTTTGCCGAACGCGGCATCTTCTGGACCGGCAGTGAGGCGCAGATGCGCCGCTGGGTGCAGATCGACGACCAGGCCGGCCTGGTGGCCCTGGATGGCACCCCGCATATCCTGGTGACGCTGCACCTGTCGGGCGTGGAAGCCGGTGCGATCCGACTCACCATCGACCTGCGCGAGCATCTCGGCCGCTCCGGCGCATCGCTCTATACCAGGCAGAAGAACGACCTGTTCGACCACTTCCTGAAGCACGCGCGCGGGCGCTTCGGCGCCAACATGATCTCGCGCAACGACAGCGCGCGCGACATCCTGCGCTGCCTGAAGAAGGGCGAGGCCCTGCAACTGATCGCCGACATGGATTTCGGCGAGCGCGACTCGGAGTTCGTGCCGTTCTTCGGCGTGCAGGCGCTGACACTGACCTCGGTGTCGCGGCTGGCGCGCCTGACCGGGGCCAAGGTCGTGCCGATCTACACCGAGATGCTGCCCGACTACCAGGGCTATGTGCTGCGCATCCTGCCGCCCTGGGAAGACTACCCCGGCGCAAGCGTCACCGACGACACGCGCCGCATGAATGCCTTCTTCGAGGACTGCATCCGCCCGCGCGTACCCGAGTACTACTGGGTGCACAAGCGCTTCAAGCACCGCCTGCCGGGCGAGCCCGAGATCTACTGAGCGCGCCGGCACGTCCGGCGCCGCGCAGCTACAATCCCCACCATGAAACTCCAGTTCACCAAGATGCACGGCGCGGGCAACGACTTTGTCGTGCTCGACGGCATCCACCAGCAGATCGACCTGACCCCGGCGCAATGGCGTGCGCTGGCCAGCCGGCATTTCGGCGTTGGCGCTGACCAGATCCTGATCGTTGAAAAGCCGTCCCGCCCCGATGTCGACTTCCGCTACCGGATCGTCAATGCCGATGGCAGCGAGGTGGAGCACTGCGGCAACGGCGCGCGCTGCTTTGTGCGTTTTGTCACCGACAAGGGCATGACCGACAAGCGCTCGGTGCGCGTCGAAGTGATGAACGGCGTCATTACCCTGACGCTGCAGGACGACGGCCAGGTCACGGTGGACATGGGTGCGCCCGAACTGGAACCGGCGCGCGTGCCGTTCCGTGCGGAAGGCCTGCCCACCCGCGCGGAAGGCGCGGACACGCTGTACGGCCTGGAGGTCAACGGCCGCACCGAATGGATCTCGGTGGTATCGATGGGCAATCCGCACGCGGTGCAGGTGGTGGACGACGTGGAGAACTTCCCGGTGCTGCAGGACGGCCCGGTGGTGGAGCACCATGCCGCCTTCCCCAACCGCGTCAATGCCGGCTTCATGCAGGTGCAGGACCGCCATGCCATCCGGCTGCGCGTCTACGAACGCGGTGCCGGCGAAACCCTGGCCTGCGGCACCGGCGCCTGCGCGGCCGTGGTGGCCGGCATCCGGCGCGGCCTGCTGGACTCGCCGGTGCGGGTGCATACCCACGGCGGCGATCTGACCATTGCCTGGGATGGCGGCGCGGAACCGGTGCGCATGACCGGCCCGGCCACCACCGTGTTTGAAGGCAGCATTGACCTGGCAGCCCTGCCGGCCTGACCATAGGGGCTGTGCGCCCCTGTCCACACGCCCCGCATTCCTTGCCGCGGAGCCCCGGCCGGGGCGCTCATTCCCTTGATCTTGCTGGTCAGACCGATGGAGCGCCCATGCCGCTGGACGATTTCCGCATTACCTCAGGCAAGCGTTTTCGCCTTGCCGACTTCGACCCGGGCAGCAAGCCGCTGTCGTGCGGCAAGAAAGAAGAAGACCTGGCCCGCATCATCGAGCTGAGCAACGCCCTCGACGCGCAGCAGGATATCTTCTACGCCGAGCACCGGCGCAGGCTGCTGGTGGTGCTGCAGGGCATGGATACCAGCGGCAAGGACGGCACCGTGCGCGGCGTGTTCCGCAGCTTCGATCCGCTGGGCATCCGCGTGGTGGGCTTCAAGTCCCCGTCGCCGGAGGAACTGGCGCGCGACTTTCTATGGCGCATCCACCTGCAGGTTCCGAAGACGGGCGAGATCGTGGTCTTCAACCGCAGCCACTATGAAGACGTACTGATCACGCGCGTGCACAACTGGATCGACGCCGCCGAGTGCGAGCGGCGCTTCCGCCAGATCCGGGACTTCGAGTCGATGCTGACCGAGACCGGCACCACCATCGTCAAGTGCTTCCTGCACATATCCCGCGACGAGCAGAAGGCACGGCTCGAAGCGCGCCTGGCGGATCCGGAGAAACACTGGAAGTTCGACACCAACGACCTCGCCCAGCGCAAGCACTGGAAGGCCTACATGGACGCCTACGAGGCTGCCATCATGGCGACCAGCACGCCCGAATGCCCGTGGTACGTGGTGCCGGCCGACTCCAAGACACACCGCAACCTGATGGTGGCGGAGATCCTGACCAGGGTCTTCGAGGACCTGAAGCCGGCCTACCCGCCCGCCCGGCCGGAACTGGCCAGTACCAAGGTCGACTGAGCCGCCCGGCCGCCTCAGCCACCGTTGCCGCGGTGCACGTCGTGCGTGACGAAGGGGTGCTCGCGGCTGGGCATCGCCAGCCATTGGGGGTGGCGCAGGGTCTGGCGGATATCGTCCAGCCCGCTGGTCCAGTGCTCATGCATGGTGAGCGCGCCGAACTGGTAGTCCTTGGCCAGGTTCTCGAACGACTTGTCGCGGTAGATCAGCTGGATTACGTTGCGGCGCGCGTCGCAGGCCTGCTCCGCCGCGCGGCGGTACCAGGCGTTGTCGCGCTTTGACGGCGGCACCAGCGCCATCACCTCGTTGAGCATGCGGCGCATGTTCTGCTGCTCGCGCATGTAGTCGGTAATGGCCCGCGTGCGGCTGGAGTACTGGATGTCCTTCTGGCGCTCGGCCACGTCGACCAGGTCGTGCGGCAGCTTGCCGCGCGCGCTCCACAGGTCGACCTGGAAAATCAGCGCGTCGCGCCGCGGCTGCGCCGTCAGCACCTCGGCCAGCGGCGTGTTCGATACCAGCCCGCCATCCCAGTAGTACTCGCCATCGATCTCCACCGCCGGAAAGCCCGGCGGCAGCGCGCCCGAGGCCATGAAATGCTCGGGGCAGAGCTTGTCGCGGGTATTGTCGAAGTAGGCGAAATTGCCGGTGCGCACATTGACCGCCCCCACCGAGACGCGCATCAGGTCGGGGCGGTGGTTGATCAGGTCGAAGTCGGCAAAACGCTCGAGCGTCGCCTTCAGCGGCGTGGTGTCGTAGAAGCTGACATGGCTCGGGTCCGAGTAGCGCGACATCAGCTCCGGCCAGCCGCGCGGCTGGAAGAAGCCACGCTGGCCTTCCAGCATGGCACGCGCTGCATGCAGGCCATCGAACCAGATCCGCATTGGCTCGGGCCAGCCTTCGGCATGGTCGGCGAACCAGGAATGCGACAGGCTGGGCAGCCACGGCTGCGCGCAGATGTACTCCCAGAAGGCGCGCAGTTGTTCCACGCGGCGCCGGGGCGGATTGCCGGCGATGATGGCGGCGTTGAGCGCACCGATCGAGATGCCGGCAACCCAGTTCGGGTAGATGCCGCCCTCGGCAAGGCCCTGGTACACGCCGGCCTGGTAGGCCCCGAGCGCGCCGCCGCCCTGCAGCACCAGCGCGCGCACGGCATAGGCCTCGTGCGCCGGCCGGTCCGGGGCCTTGGCGGCCCGGCGCACCGGCTTGCGCGGCTGCACCTGCGCGCCGCGTTCGGCCAGGGAATCGGCATTGGCGCCGCTTTCAGCCTTGGCCTGCGTTGGCTGCCGTGCCATCTGCCGTGCCGTCTTTTCCTGCCGCTCTTGCGGCACTTGCCGTACTTGCCGCTCCTGCCGTTCTTTTTCCGCCACGCCGCGCTCCTGCCGATTGGAAAGTCCGCCTGTCCGCCAGATGCTGAACGGGCGCCGCTTGGCGGCGCCCCTTGCCATCAACGGTTTCAGACGCCGTAGCGCTGACGATAGGCCGCCACCGCCTCGCGCGAGGCCGACAGCGCGGGGTCCTGCGACGCATCGAGGTAAGCCAGCAGGTCCTTCAGGCTGGCGATGGCGATCACCGGGATGCCATACTCACGCTGCACGTCCTGCACGGCGGAATGGGTGCCGACCTGCTCGGCGGTACCGCTCTTCTCCATGCGGTCCAGTGCGATCAGCACCGCGGCCGGCTCGGCGCCGGCGGCGCGGATCATGTTTACCGATTCGCGCACCGAGGTACCGGCGGAGATCACGTCGTCGACGATGACCACCTTGCCCTGCAGCTTGGCCCCGACCAGCGTGCCGCCTTCGCCGTGGTCCTTGGCTTCCTTGCGGTTGTAGGCGAAGCCGACGTCACGTCCCATGCCAGCCAGCGCCACCGCGGTGGCCGACGCCAGCGTGATGCCCTTGTAGGCCGGCCCGAACAGCACGTCGAACTGCACGCCCGAGGCCAGCAGCGTTTTGGCATAGAATTGCGCCACCTCGCCCAGCATCGCACCCTGGTTGAACAGGCCGGCATTGAAGAAGTAAGGCGACTTGCGGCCGGCCTTGGTGACGAACTCGCCAAACGACAGCACGCCCGCATCGAGCGCAAAGCGGATAAAGGTCTGGCTGAGATCGGCACCCGCGGGCGGTTTCTGCTGCGTCATCATTTCTCTCTGAATTCAAAATTTCCCCGAATGTTACGGATTATCAGCGCCAACCTCAACGGCATCCGCTCCGCGTCGAAGAAGGGCTTTTTCGACTGGATGGGCAAGCAGGACGCGGACATGGTCTGCGTGCAGGAACTGAAGGCCCAGGAGGCCGACATGACCGAAGCGTTCCTGGCGCCACATGGCTACCATGGTTTTTTCCATTACGCCGAGAAGAAGGGCTACAGCGGCGTGGGCCTGTACACGCGGCACAAGCCGGAGCGGGTGGTCACCGGCTTCGGTAATTCCGAGTTCGACAGCGAGGGCCGCTACGTCGAAGTGCAGTATCCGCACCTGGCAGTGATCTCGGTCTACGTGCCGTCGGGTTCCAGCGGCGAGGAACGCCAGCTTGCCAAGTTCCGCTTCATGGAAGCGTTCCTGCCGCACCTGTTGCAACTCAAGGCGAGCGGGCGCGAGATCGTGCTGTGCGGCGACGTCAACATCGCGCACAAGGAAATCGACATCAAGAATTGGAAGGGCAACCTGAAGAACTCAGGCTTCCTGCCGGAGGAGCGCGCCTGGATCGGCGAACTGTTCGACGTCCATGGCTATGTGGACGTGTTCCGCAAGCTGGATCCGCGCCCCGAGCAGTACACGTGGTGGAGCAACCGCGGCCAGGCCTATGCCAAGAACGTGGGATGGCGGATCGATTACCACCTGGCCACGCCGAAGATCGCCGATACCGCGCGGCTTTGCTCGATCTACAAGGACGAGAAGTTCAGCGACCACGCGCCGCTGTCGATCGATTACGACTATCCGCTCTGAGCGCAGCCATCAGGCCGCCCGGACCTCCTCAAGCAGTTCCGGGTGGCGGTCCAGCAGCCTGAGCAGTTTTACCAGCGCAAGCGGCGGCTTGGTCCGGCCAGTCTCGTAGCGCGAGAATGCATTGACCCCGCCGCCGAAGATCTCTGCGGCTTCGCGCTGGTCGAGGTGGAGTTTCTTGCGGACTTGCATGATGTAAGTCGGATCGACAAGCGAGGCGTTGACTTGCTTGTTGAAGGCGAGCGCCAGCGGTCCGATCCGCTCTTCCTCTTCCTGGCCCAGCACACCTTCTCCACACTGAGCACACCAGTCGGCAAGGACCGCTTCGATTACCGTGGACTCGCCACGGTAGGTATAGACAAAGTCTTTCCGCCCCCTTTCGAGTTCGGCGCCTCCACATACTGGGCATCGCATAGACAGCTCCTCTGGCAAGGCGGCGCACGCGCTAGCGCGCCTTGAACGACACAATCAGGACTTCCTCGGTCACCGTCAGCTTCAGGTATATCGCTCCATACGATGTGCATGGGCGATACACATCCTGCCAGACGGTATGGTCGACGTAGGTCGTCATGCTTTTGTAGAAGTCGGCGGGCTGGATCCTGGCGACTACATCAAGGACGTCGCCGCGGGTGAGACACATGTTCCTGGCGCCCTGGAACGCTGCCATCGTCAAGCTGACCCGCCCTGCCGCAATCAACTCCCGGACCCGCCACAGCGGGTAATGCGCCGTTCCCTTCCCCATGCAAATTAACCTACTTGGTTAGATGCTGCAAGCCGCGAACTGTGCCGAATCGCAATAATCCAATCCGTACAAACCCCTGCGACCGGCCCCCATCCCCGCTACAATGCAGGTTCCCCACAGCGCCCGGCAGGGGAGATTTCTCATATCCAAAGCATTCCCCCGCACTTCATTGAGTGAGTCAGCCATGGTTTTCAAAGTGTTCGTCGATGGTCAGGAAGGCACCACCGGTCTCCGGCTGCTTGACTATCTTTCCGGCCGTTCCGACGTGGAACTGCTGCGCATTGCCGATGACAAGCGCAAGGACCCGGCCGAACGAGCACGATTCCTGAATGCCGCCGACGTCGCCTTCCTGTGCCTGCCCGATGTGGCCTCGCGCGAGGCGGTATCGCTGGTGACCAACCCGAACACCTGCGTGATCGACGCCAGCACGGCGTTCCGCACCGCCGACAGCTGGGCCTACGGCCTGCCCGAGCTGGCGCGCGGCCAGCGCGAGAAGATCCGCGACAGCAAGCGCATTGCGGTGCCGGGCTGCCACGCCAGCGCCTTCGTGCTGGCAGTGCGTCCGCTGGTGGACGCCGGCGTGCTGCCGGCCGACTACCCGGTTTCGGCGTTCTCGCTGACCGGCTACAGCGGCGGCGGCAAGTCGATGATTGCCGAGTTCGAAGCCGGCGGTAACCCGAAGCTGGACAGCCCGCGTCCGTACGCGCTGGGCCTGGAACACAAGCACCTGCCCGAGATGCGCGTGCAGGCCGGCCTGGCGCAGGCGCCGGTCTTCAACCCGATCGTCGGCAACTTCCTGAAGGGCCTGGCGGTGACGGTGCCGGTGTTCACGGACCGGCTGGCGCGCAAGGTCAGCGCTGAGCAGATCGTCGAGATCTACCGCAAGCACTATGAAGGCGAGCAGTTCGTGCGCGTGATGCCGTACAACAGCGCCGACAACCTCGACGGCGGCTTCTTCGACGTGCAGGCCAACAACGACACCAACCGTGTCGACCTGTTCGTGTTCGGCAATGCCGAGCGCCTGAACCTGGTGGCTCGCCTGGACAACCTGGGCAAGGGCGCGGCCGGCGCCGCGGTGCAATGCATGAACGTGCATGTGGGCGCCGACGAGGCCACGGGGCTGCGCGCCTGACGCTGCAGCCAGCCCTGAATGAGGAAAAAGCCGGCATTGCCGGCTTTTTTCATTGGCGTCAGCGGACCGCTCAGCGTTGCAGCGGCTTTTGCCGGTCGTCGTCGCCGCTGTCCACCGGCGCGCCGCCCAGGCCCGCCATATTGGCGCGGTATGGCGGCAGCTTCTCCACCGTGGTATTGCTCGCGCGCGCATAGAGCGGCAGCACCTCCGGCAGGTGCTTCTCCAGGTCGGCGATGCGGCTCCGCCCGGACGGATGCGTGGACAGGAACTCGGTGCCGGACTGGCTCACCTTGCCCATTTTCTGCCACAGCGACACCGCGGCGCGCGGATCATAGCCGGCGCGCGCGGCGATATCCATGCCGATCAGGTCCGCCTCGGATTCATCCGCACGCGAGAAGCGCAGCGTCAGCAGGTGGGCGCCGGTGCCGAGCGCCATATTGCCAAGGTTGCCGAAGCCGAACAGCTGCGAGATCACGTTGGCGCCGAGGTTGGTGATCTCGGACTTGGCGGCGCGCTCGCGCGCATGCTCCTGCAGCGCGTGGGCGATCTCGTGGCCCATCGCCATGGCGATCTCATCGTCGGTCAGCTTGAGCTGGTCGAGCAACCCGGTATAGAAAGCGATCTTGCCGCCCGGCATGCAGAACGCATTGACCTGCCTGGAGCCGATCAGGTTGATCTCCCACTGCCACTGCCGCGCGCGCTCGTTCCAGCGTGCGGTCTGCGGCAGCAGCCGCTTGCCGATCGTGCGCAGGCGCACCAGCTGCGGGTTGTCGGCGGCGGCCAGTGCATGCTTGGCGATGGCTTCCTGCTTGAGCTGCTCGTATTCCTGCGCGGCCTGCTGCTCGATGGCCTCGACCGGCACGATCTTGCGCACGGCCGAGCCGCTGCGGTCCAGCCGGATGCCGCCAGCCTCGCTGTCCTGCGCCTGGGCGGGCAGGCACCAGGCCATGGGCGCCGCCACCGCGGCCAGCGCCAGCGCGCGGACCAGCCGGTCACGGGTAGGACGCTGAACACCTTGCAGGCGGCGGAGCATTTGCGGTTCCTCGGACGCAGTGGAAGACCAGGCAGGCGGATCGGTGATCCGCGGCAACGATGCCGTGCCGCATGTGGCGGGCAGGCAAACAGGTGATGCAATAATACACGGCGCCCGCGCAGCCGCGCGGCGCTTCACGCCGGCCCGTTCATGACCTTCCAGACCTATCTCGATATCTTCCGCAACCGCCGCATCGGCGCCATGCTGGCGCTGGGCTTCGCCTCCGGGCTGCCGCTGGCGCTGACCTCCGGCACCCTGCAGGCATGGATGACGGTCGAGGGGCTGGATATCAAGACCATCGGCTTCTTCTCGCTGGTGGGCCAGGCCTATATCTTCAAGTTCCTGTGGGCGCCGCTGATGGACCGCTACACGCCGCCGCTGCTGGGGCGCCGGCGCGGCTGGCTGCTGGTGACGCAGCTGGGGCTGGTGCTGGGCATCGCCGGCATGGCCTTCTGCCCGCCGCGCGAGGCGCTGTGGACGCTGGCGGCGCTGGCCACGCTGGTGGCCTTCCTGTCGGCCTCGCAGGACATCGTCTTCGACGCCTACAGCACCGACGTGCTGCGCCCGCCCGAGCGCGGCGCCGGCGCGGCGGTCAAGGTGCTGGGCTACCGGCTGGCGATGCTGGTCTCGGGCGGCCTGGCGTTGTGGCTGGCCGACCGCGTGCTGGGCTGGCAGCAGACCTACCTGCTGATGGCGGCGCTGATGGGCGTGGGTATCGTCACGCTGCTGTGGGCACCGGAACCCGACGTGCCCGCACGCGCGCCGCGCTCGCTGGAAGAGGCGGTGGTCGGGCCGCTGCGCGACTTCTTTGGCCGCCAGGGCGCGTGGTGGCTGCTGCTGCTGATCGTGCTGTACAAGCTCGGCGACGCCTTTGCCGGCAGCCTGTCGACCACCTTCCTGATCCGCGGCGTGGGCTTCTCGGCGGGCGAGGTGGGCATCGTCAACAAGACCCTGGGGCTGGCCGCCACCATCATCGGCGCGCTGTTCGGCGGCACGCTGATGGTGCGCCTGGGCCTGTACCGCTCGCTGATGCTGTTCGGCGTGCTGCAGGCGGTGTCTAACCTGGGCTACTGGATCCTCGCGGTGACGCCGCCGCACCTGTGGACCATGGGAGCGACCATTGCGGTCGAAAACCTGTGCGGGGGCATGGGCACGGCGGCCTTCGTGGCGCTGCTGATGACGCTGTGCAACCGCTCGTTCTCGGCCACGCAGTACGCGCTGCTGTCGGCGCTGGCGTCGGTGGGCCGGGTCTATGTGGGGCCCACTTCCGGCTATATGGTCGAGGCCTGGGGCTGGGCGCCGTTCTACCTGGGCACCGTGGTGGTGGCGCTGCCCGGCGTGATGCTGCTCTGGGCCATGCGCCACACCGTGCATCGCTACGAGGCCCAGGCGCGCGAAGCGATCGCCTGAGCCCGCGCCTGCCTCACTCCTTGTAGTAGACGATCTGGTGCGAGCTGGCGATCAGCTCGCCGCCGGCGCTCCATAGCTGCGCGCGCTGGTCGAAGAAGCCCTGCCTGAACACCTGCGCCTGCGCGCTGGCCAGCACGTGGCTGTCGCCCAGCGCCGCCAGCGTGGCCGCGTCGGCATGGAAATAGGTGGTCATCGACACCGTGCCGGCCGGCACGAAGCCCGCGCGCTTGAGGAAGATGCGCGGGTAGAAGCTGTCGGCCCAGGCCGCCACCGCGGCAAAGTCCGGCGTGCGCGCCGGCGCGTCGCGCAGCCAGAACTGCGTCAGGCTGTCCGGGTGCTCGGTGCCGGCCTCGGCGGTCGGCTTGGCGCCGCGCACCGGGCGCATGTCGTAGGACTTGAGCCAGCGCACCGGCGCAAACCCGCTCATCGCCACGAGGGCTTCGGCCGCCGGCACCTCCGGCATCAGCGCCTCGCCGCAGGCCCAGGTCTCGCGGCGCACCGCAAACATGGCGGTGGCGGTGGTGGCCACGGCATCGCCCTGGCGCAGCTCCAGCGTCCAGTGCTGGGTCGAGCGGTTGGTGCGCACCGGGCGCGCCTCGATCTCGAACGGGCCCTCGGCGATCGGCCCGGCAAAGTTGACCGTCAGCGAGACCGGGTCGCCCAGGCGCTGCGGATGGTCCAGCGCCGCCTGCAGCAGCGTGGCGGCGGTGATGCCGCCGAACGGACCGATCATGTTCCAGTACTCGGGCGTGGTGCGGCCCAGGAAGCGGTGCTCGCCGGCCGGCTCCAGCGCCAGCGCGTCGTCAAAGGGATGGAGCGGCCTGGCGGCGGTGGCCGCCCGGGTCTGGGGCGCAGTGGACATGGCTGGTATGGGTTGGTGACTCGCAGGGAATAGCACGATCGTTCGATCGTGCTGCCTACACTAACCGTAGTCAGCGTTCGGGTCAAGACGCCAATATTCCAGCCGCTGGCACCGTGGTGCCCGCATCAGCCTTGCACCCGCCGCCGCAGCGGCAGGCTCCAGCCCAGCTGGTTGGCGACCACGCCCAGCAGCACCAGCGCCATGCCGGCGATCTGCAGCGGGCCCAGCACCACGCCGAACACCATCACGTCGATCACGATCGCCACCAGCGGATAGATAAAGGACAGTGTGGCGATCGACACCACGTTGAGCCGCTGGAACGCGCCATACAGCAGCGTGTACATCACGCCCGTATGCACCAGCCCCAGCGCCAGCAGCGCGGCCCAGGTGCCGGTGCCATAGCTGCCGGCCGCGGGATGTGCCAGCGGCGCCAGCATCAGCACGCCCAGCACCATCTGCAGCCCGGCGATCTGGCCTGGCGGGATGGCCTGCAGCCGCCGCGTGGCCAGGGTCGTCACCGCATACAGCAGTGCCGCCAGCAGGCCCAGGCCGATGCCGGCCAGCATCGCAGTGCCAGTGGCGCCATGCTCCAGCCCGGTGATCAGCATCACCCCGGCAAAGGCCAGCACCAGCCATGGCAGCCGCGCGAACGGGAACGGCTCGCGCTGGATCACCGAGGTCAGCAGCAGCAGGAAGAACGGCTGGGTGTGGTAGACCACCGTGGCAATGGCGATGCCGCTGTACGCATACGCCGAGAACAAGGCCAGCCAGTTGAGCACCAGCGTGACGCCGCCCAGCGCCAGCCAGCCAAGCTGCGCGCGGCTCATCCGCACCCAGCCGCGCTGCAGCGTCAGCACGCCCAGCAGCGCCGCGCCGCCGAACAGGCAGCGGAAGAAGACCACATCGAGCGGCGGCTGGCCGCTGGTGACCACGAACCAGCCGATGGTACCGGACAGCAGCATGGCCGCGACCATGCGCCAGGCGCCGCCTGGCAAGGGTTGTTGCGAGGGCATGACGGACTCCGGTCAGACAATGGCCGCATTGTTCCATCATGCGATCTGCTCAACAATCCCGTCAGAGCTCAATTAGTATTTGATCTGAAGTCAAAGAAAGAGGACGTGCCATGCCGGATATGCCACTTAATGCGATGGCCGTGTTTGCGCGCGTGGTCGAGTGCGGCAGCTTTTCGGCTGCCGCACTCGACCTGGGCATGACGCCGTCGGCGGTCAGCCGGCACGTCTCCCGGCTGGAAGCCACGCTCGGCGCCAGCCTGCTGCAGCGGACCACGCGCGCCTTTGCATTGACTGAGCTGGGCCAGTCGGTCTACGCCGCCTGCGCCCGCATGACCGCGGCAGCGCGCGACGTCACCGCGCTGGCCGGCGAGCACGGCGGCACGCCGCATGGCGTGCTGCGCGTGAGCGCGCCGGTCTCGTTCGGGCAGGCCTGGCTGGCGCCGCGGCTGCCGGCGCTGCTGGCCAGATACCCGGGGCTGGACCTGCAGCTGACGCTGGCCGACCGCATGGTCGACCTGGTCGAAGAAGGGATGGACGTGGCCGTACGCATCGCGCGCGAACTGGCGCCCGGGCTGGCTGCGCGCCCGCTGCGCGAGGTGCGCTACCGGCTGGTGGCCTCGCCCGGCTACCTGGCCCGCCACGGCACGCCGGCCACGCCCGCCGACCTGCCCGCCGCACGCTGCCTGTACCTGGGCTACGGCAACTTCGGCGAGCGCTGGGCCATGCGCCACCAGGCCGGCGGCGAGAAAGTGGAGGTGCGCATCCCGCCGCGCCTGACGCTGAACAACAGCCTGGCGATCATGAGCATGGTGGAGCGCGATGCCGGCATCGGGCTGGTGCCGGACTTCTCATTGGGCGATGCGCTGGACCAGGGCCGGGTCGTCACCGTGCTGGCCGACTGGGACATCCTCGAACCCTACATCGGCACGGCCTACGCGGTCTACACGCCCACCCGGCATGTACCGCCCAAGGTGCGCGCCTTTGTCGATCACCTGGCCGGCACCGCCGACGACGCGCCGCGCTGATCACCGCGCCGACTGGCCCAGGACCCGGCGCAGCAACCACAGCATCGCGCCGCGCACGCGCACGGCATCGGCCCCGGCCTCGATCTCCAGCGCGGCCCGGTCGAATGCCGCCGACAGCAGCGGCGCCACATCGCCCTGCGGGTCCACGCCCGCGGCCTCCAGCCCCTCGCGCAGCGTGCGGGCGGCGTTGGCGTCGTCCAGCGCGAGCATTTCGCGCAGTCCCAGCACCGCCGGCCCTTCCACCAGCAGCAGGCGCGTGCGGCCCGGCACCGTCATTGCGTCCAGGTAGGCCTGCGCCCCGGCGATCAGGGCGTCCGCGGCATCCAGCCCCGCGGGCGCCGCGGCTTCAATATCGTCCGCCACCGCGGCAGCCTCCTCCGCCAGCACGTGCCGGAACAGGTCGCGCTTGTCGGCGAAATGGTGGTACAGCGCGCCGCGCGTGATGCGGGCGGCGGCGCAGATGTCAGGGGTAGAGGTCTCCCCGTAGCCGCGGCTGACAAACAGCGTGCGCGCGGCATCGAGCAGCGCCTGCCGGGTTGCCTCGGTACGTTCGCGGTTGGATCTGGCCACCATTGCCTCCTTGCATACATGCAGCCTGTATCTTAATATGGATTTACATACAGGCTGCATGTATCTGAATAACAGAGGAGCATCCATGAAAATCACCAGCTACTACCCCGTCATCATGACCGGCGAGGTTGCCGGCACGGCCGCGTTCTACCAGCGCCATTTCGGCTTTGTGGCGCTGTTCACCAGCGACTGGTACGTGCACCTGCAACTGGCCGGCGATCCGTCGGTCAACCTCGCGGTGCTGGACGGCACCCACGAGACCATCCCCGCCCCGGCCCGGGGCCAGCGCGCCAGGGGATTGCTGCTGAACTTCGAAGTGGAAGACCCGGATGCGGTCCATGACCGCCTGCGGGCGGCCGGGCTGCCGATCCTGCTGCCGCTGCGCGACGAGGCCTTCGGGCAGCGGCATTTCATTACCGCCGACCCGAACGGCGTGCTGATCGACATCATCAAGCCGATCCCGCCGTCGGGGGAGTTTGCCGCGCAGTACGAGGCGGGCGCGCTGCCCGGCTGACGCGCCTGGCTCAGGCCGCGCAGACCCGGTACACCGCCAGGCTGCCGCGCCAGTTGCCGCCCCAGTTGACGGTCACGCCTTCGTGCATCACCACGCGGTCGATCACGCGCAGGCCGACCTTGGGCGCCAGCGCCTCGAAGTCGCTGATGGTCAGCACGCGCACATTGGGCGTGTTGTACCACTGGTAGGGCAGAGATTCCGATACCGGCATGCGGCCGCGGAACACCGACAGCCGGTGCGGCCAGTAGCCGAAGTTCGGGAACGAGACGATGCACTCGCGCCCCACCCGCAGCGTGTCGCGCAGCACCTGCGCGGTGTTGTGGATGGTCTGCAGCGTCTGCGACAGGATCACCGTGTCGAAGCTCTTGTCCTCGAACAGCGCCAGCCCGCCCTCCAGGTTCTGCTGGATGACATGGACGCCCTTCTGCGCGCACGCCAGCACGCCTTCGTCGCGGATCTCGATGCCGTAGGCCTGCACGTCGAGTTCGTCCTGCAGCACGCGCAACAGGCTGCCGTCGCCGCAGCCCAGGTCGAGCACGGTGGAATGGGGTTCGATCCAGCGCGCGATCGCGCGGAAATCGGGGCGCAGCGCCAGGATATTGGGATTGGCCAGTGCGTTCATGCGCCGATCTCCTCTGCGATGCGGTCGTAGTAGGCGCGCATCAGGTTGTGATAGCGCGGGTCGTCGAGCAGGAAGGCATCGTGGCCGTGCGGCGCATCGATCTCGGCGTACGAGACCGGGCGCTTGTTGTCCAGCAGCGCCTTGACCAGCTCGCGGCTGCGGCTGGGCGCGAAGCGCCAGTCGGTGCCGAAGCTCGCCACCAGGAAGCTGGCCTGGGTCTGCGCCATCGCGCGCGTCAGGTCGCCGCCGAAGGCCAGCGCCGGGTCGAAGTAGTCGAGCGCGCGCGTGATCAGCAGGTAGGTGTTGGCGTCGAAGTATTCGGCGAACTTGTCGCCCTGGTAGCGCAGGTAGCTCTCTACCTGGAACTCGACATCGAAGGAGAAGCGGATGTCGTCGGTCTTCAGCTCGCGGCCGAATTTCTCGGCCATGTCCTCGTCCGACAGGTAGGTGATATGGCCGATCATGCGCGCCACGCGCAGGCCGCGCTTGGGCTTGACGCCATGCGCGTAGTAGTTGCCGCCGTGGAAGTCGGGGTCCGACAGGATGGCGCTGCGCGCGACCTCGTTGAAGGCGATATTCTGCGCCGACAGCTTGGGCGTGGACGCGACCACGATGCAGTGGCGCAGGCGTTCCGGGTACAGCAGGCTCCAGGCCACCGCCTGCATGCCGCCCAGGCTGCCGCCCATCACCGCGGCGAACTGCGTGATGCCGAACGCGTCGGCCACGAGCGCCTGCGCATTGACCCAGTCTTCCACCGTCACCACCGGGAACGCTGCGCCGTAGGGCGCGCCGGTGGCCGGATTGAGGCTCATCGGGCCGGTCGAGCCGAAGCACGAGCCCAGGTTGTTGACGCCGATGACGAAAAAGCGATTGGTATCGAGCGGCTTGCCGGGCCCGACCATGTTGTCCCACCAGCCCACGTCGCGCGGGTCTTCCGCATAGACGCCGGCCACATGGTGCGAGGCATTGAGCGCGTGGCACACCAGCACCGCGTTGGAGCGGGCCGCATTGAGCGTGCCATAGGTCTCGACCATCAGGTCGTAGCCGGCAATGGACGAGCCGTTGCGCAGCTTCAGCGGCTCGGCAAAGTGCATGCGCTGCGGCGCAACCACGCCGACCGAATCGGGCGGCAGGTCGAACGCGGCAGGCGCGGCGGTCGGCAGGGCGACATCAGTCATGGAATCCGGCCCGTGGCGAACGGGCATAAAAAAACCCGACCGGCATTTGCGTATAAAGCGTCGCAGCCAAGTCGGGATTCACTGGATTCCTTGCGGGATTCCGCGTGCCGGCGCCATCCACTACCGTGGAGGCATGGGGCGCCGACCCAACCTCTTTAGCCGCATTTGTAGTGGCAACCCGGAACTTGGTCCCTTGGCTGCCGCGCGCCCGCAAGCCAGTCATCAAATCGGCGCGACCGGGCAATTATAGAGCAATCGGCCCGGCATGTTGATTTAGAACCCATTTCACATTGAAGATGGGCACGCGTTCAAGCCAGGCGCGGCGCAGGCTAGGCGCGGGCCGCCGGCCTTGGTCATTCCAAGGTCAAGGCCCGTAACGACGCATGCGCCGCGCCTGGCTTGAACCCGAAGGGAAGGCTGCTGCCGGGCCCCTTCTTCATTGTGAAATGGGTTCTTAACCCAGCAAGACCCTCAGGTGCGCCTCGGCATGGTCCGACGGCGACTTGCGGAAGCCGCTCTTGGCATAGCGGTGCCACTGGCCCTGCACCGCCGCCATGATCAGCGCCGCGCGTGCGGGAATATCGGCATCCGCCGGGAACGCGGCCTGCGTCACCGCCATCTTCAGGCACTGGCGCAGCGAGGCCTCGATGCGGTCCACCACCTGGTTGATGCGCTCCTGCAGGCGTTCGTGCTCGCCCACCAGCGCCTCGCCGGTCAGCACGCGCGTCATGCCAGGGTTCTTCTCGGCAAACGACAGCAGCATGCGCACAATGGCGTGGGCCTGGCGCAGGCCGTGCTCTTCCTTGTCGGTGATCTGGTTGATCAGGCCGAACACGGTCTGCTCGATAAAGCCGATCAGGCCCTCGTACATCTGCGCCTTGCTGGCGAAATGGCGGTACAGCGCCGCCTCCGACACGCTCAGGCGCGCGGCCAGCGCCGCCGTTGTGATCTTCTCCCCGCGCGGGTGCTCCAGCATGGTGGCCAGGGTCTGCAGGATCTGCACGCGGCGCTCGCCCGGGCGCGGGCGCTTGCGCGCCGGCGTGGCCGGCGGCTGGCCTCCGTCCTGCGCATCCTGCGCACTGCCTGAAATGACCGCCTCTGGCTCGCGCCCGTTGCTTTGCGTCATGACCCGATTCTCCGCATTCGTCGTTGGAGTTGATGCATCGATTGTACTTTTATGTCCACATAGGCCGGCCGGTTCGGCACGCGGGCGCGCACGCGCCGCACGTTGTCGGGCTGCGCCTGCGGTGCCTGGGTCTCCGCAGCCACCAGCGTCACCGACTGCTCCTGCGCGGCGTGGCCGACATGGCGCCGGTCCTCCGCCTCCAGCGTCGAGCGTACCGCGGCATCGCGCCGGCTGCCGTCGTCGCGCACCGCGGGCACCTCATGCGGGCGCGATGGCGCGATCGTGCGCAGGTAGCCCGTCACCCACGCGGTGCGGATGCCGGTGCCGGCATAGCGCTTGAGGTGCGACACGGTGTCTTCCACCAGCACCGCGCGATGTGGCGCGATGCGGGTCTGCACCAGCAACCGGCGCAGCATGCGGCGGTCCGGCTTGGGCCGCAGGTGGCCATGCACCCACATCTGCTCGATTGCCACCATGCGCTCGAAGCAATGCCGTATGCCCGCTATCTCCAGCACCGCCCGCGCGTAGTCCTGCGGCGCATTGGTGACCAGGATCTTGCGCCCCGGCAGGCGCCGCAGGTGCGCGGCCAGCCCGCGCCGCACCCGCACCATGTCGGCCAGCGCCGGGAATTCATGCGCGGCGCGCAGGAAGTCAGCCGGATCCACGCCGTGGTGCCGGATCATGCCGAGCAGCGTGGCGCCGTAGCGCTGCCAGTAGTCCACGCGCACGCGGCTGGCGGTGGCCTCGTCGCAGCCGAGCACGCGCGCCACGTAGTCGGTCATCAGCCGGTTGATGGCCGGGAAGATCGCGTGCGAGGCGTCGTGCAGGGTGTTGTCGAGATCGAACAGCCAGACCGTATCGCCCGAGGTATTGCCCGCGGGGCGGCGGCAGAGGCGAGCGCGGACACGGCGCGGAGAAGGAAGACTTGAAGGCACGCCGGGCAAACTCGGAGGGTGATGGGATAACCGGGGCGGCCGGCCGCTGCCGGCACCGCCCCGAGGCTCCGCTCAGTGCGAGCGGATCATGGTGCCGAAGGCCTGCTCGGTCAGGATTTCCAGCAGCAGCGAATGCTCGATGCGGCCGTCGATGATGTGCACCGAATGCACGCCGCTCTTGGCCGCATCCAGCGCCGACGAGATCTTCGGCAGCATGCCGCCCGAGATGGTGCCGTCGGCGAACAGCTCTTCGATCTCGCGCGCGGACAGGTCGGTCAGCAGGTTGCCCTTCTTGTCCATCACGCCCGGGATGTTGGTCATCATCACCAGCTTCTCGGCCTTCAGGATCTCGGCCATCTTGCCGGCAACCACGTCGGCGTTGATGTTGTAGGCCTGGCCGTCGTCGGAGAAGCCGATCGGCGAGATCACCGGGATAAAGGCGTCGTCCTGCAGCGCCTTGACCACCGCGGGGTTGATCGCCTCGATGTCGCCGACGTAGCCGATATCGATGAACGCCCCCGGGTTCTCGCGGTCCGGCATCTGCAAGCGCTTGGCGCGGATCAGGCCGCCGTCCTTGCCGGTCAGGCCCACGGCCTGGCCGCCGTACTGGTTGATCAGCATCACGATGTCCTGCTGGACCTCACCGCCCAGCACCCACTCGACCACTTCCATGGTCTCTTCGTCGGTGACGCGCATGCCCTGCACGAAGGTGCCGACCTTGCCGACCTTCTTCAGTGCCTCATCGATCTGCGGGCCGCCGCCGTGCACCACCACCGGGTTCATGCCGACCAGCTTGAGCAGGATCACGTCGCGCGCGAACCCATGCTTGAGCTTCTCTTCGGTCATGGCATTGCCGCCGTACTTGACCACGATGGTCTTGCCGTGGAACTTGCGGATATACGGCAGGGCCTCGGCGAGGATCTCGGCTTTCAGCGCGGGAGCAATGGCGGCCACCGTGGTTGCGGCAGGCCCGGGGTTGTCGGCGTTCATGGGGGACATCCGTGAGAATCAACAGGTATGATGGCTAATCGGCCACGTAGCCAGGGATAACCAACGGGGATCGCCCGAAAGTGCGCCATCCGGCCATGGCAGGCGCCGATTTTACAAGAAACCGCGCGGGGCGCGAGTCAACCGGCCGAACGTGGTCCCGCGAACCGCCTGCAAGCGCCCCACGGGGCACCAACGCGTTCCGTCCACGCAACAACGTGCCACCACTCAGCCGTTTGGCCTGCGCCGCGGCACAGCGTTCCCCACCTTGGCCATCATGCCCGCCGCCAGCCGCCTCTTGCCAGCCAGCATCCCCGATTTCCCGCCAGCGCCGGGAAGCCAGCCATGAGCGACGCCTCGACCGTGCTGACCGGCCAGCTGCGCCCGGTCGAACATTGCAGCCACTGCGGCGCGGGCTTTGTCTGCGGCTACGTGGCGGGGCTGCCCGAGTGCTGGTGCGCCAGCCAGCCGCTGCTGCCGGCGCGGCGCATCGTGCCGGGCCAGCATTGCCTGTGTCCGGCCTGCCTGGCAGCGCGCCGGCAAGCGGCTCAGGAACCTGATTCCGCCGCTGGCTGAGGCGCCGGCCCGGGCCCTGCGGCACTGCCCCACTGCATCACCAGCATCCCCGCCACGATCAGCGCCGCGCCCGCCAGCCGCGCCGGCGTGAGCGCGCGCACCGCAAAGCCGGCCAGCCCGAACTGGTCCACCAGCAGCGCCGCCAGCACCTGGCCCGCCACCACCGCGGCGATAAAGCCCGCGGCGCCCAGCTTCGGCGCCATCATCAGCGCGGCCGAAATATAGAACACCCCAAGCACCCCGCCGATCCAGAGCCAGCCCGGCGCGCGCGCCAGTGCCGCTGGCGCCGGCAGCGGCACGCGCATCAGCCACAGCACGGGCAGCAGCGCCGCCAGGCTGACCAGCAGCGACACCAGCGTGGCCGACAGCGGATGCCCGAGTGTGCGCCCGAGGGTGGCGTTGGCGCCGGCCTGGAAGGGGATCGCCGCGCCGGCCAGCACGGCCGTGCCAAGCGGCAGCCAGAGTGAAACCGGGAAGGAAAACGGCAACTGGGTGCCTGACATGAAGCGCTCCATAGGGCAAGATGCGATGCCAGCAGTTTGAAATATCGCAATGCGAATTTCCAATTCTGCTTTCGTACGTTTATTATTCGCCGAATGAATAGCCTACGCGGAATCGACCTCAACCTGCTGGTGGTGCTCGAAGCACTGCTGGCCGAGCGCCATATCTCCCGCGCCGCGCTGCGGCTGCACCTGAGCCAGCCGGCGGTCAGCCACGCGCTCGGGCGCCTGCGGCAGCTGCTCGACGACCCCATCCTGGTGCGCGGCAAGGGCGGCCTGGTGCTGAGCGCGCGCGCCCATGAGCTGTCCGGCCCGCTGGCCGAGGCGCTGGCGCAGGTGCGCATCCTGCTGGGGCCGAGCGGCTTCCAGCCGGCCACCGCGCGGCGCAGCTTCCGCCTGGCCATGTCCGACTACGGTGCGCTGGTGGTGCTGCCGCGGCTGCTGCGCGCGGTGCGCAAGGCCGCGCCCAATATCGACCTGGTGGTGTCGCAGGCCAGCCGCGAAGGCATGACCGCCCAGGTGGCCGATGGCGAGATCGACATGGCGCTGGGCGTGTTCACCCACCAGCCGGAAGGCGTGAAATCCGCCGAGCTGTTCTGCGAGAGCTATGCCTGCGCGGTGGATGCCGCCACCGTGCGCGACAGCGGCCGGCTTGACCAGGTGGCCTACCTGGCGCGCTCGCACGTGCTGGTGGCCACGCACAGCGAACGCATGGACGCGATCGACACGGCGGTGGCCAAGCTGGGGGGACGGCGCAAGATCGCCTGCGTGGTGCCGCACTGGAGCGTGGCGCCGGCGCTGATCGCCGGGACCAACCTGGTGCTGACCACGGCACGGCGCAGCCTGGCCGCGCTGGAAGAGGACCCGCGCTACGCCGTGTTCGCGCCGCCGTTTGCGCTGGACGACTTCACCTTCAGCATGATCTGGCACGAGCGCACCGAAGCCGATCCCGCCCACGCCTGGCTGCGCGAGCGCGTGCTGGCCGCGGCGGCCAGTCAGGAATCGGAAGAGCCGATCAGCTTGCGCGGCTGACGGCGCACCCCCGGCTTGGCTGGCGCCGGGGGCTGGGCATCACGGCGCTGCGCGGGAACAGCAGGTGGCCTGGCGGGGCGCGTGTCGCCGCGAAAGACCAGCTTCTGCCGGGTGCCGTGCTGCTTGTTGGCCATGATGGCTGGATGGGTGGATGGACGAGGCCGGCCCCGTCAGGCGCTCAGTGCTTGTGTTCGCCGTGGCCGCCGCTCGCGCCGGCGGCGGCGGGCACCATGTCACGCACTTCAGCCGTGACCTTCTGCTCGATCATCTTGCCGCCCTGCTCGATCTTCAGCGTAATGGGCACGGTGTCGCCCTTCTTGAGCTGCGCCTTCAGGTCCATCAGCATCACGTGGTAGCCGCCCGGCTTCAGCTCGACGTCCTTCATCTTTGGCAGGTCCAGCGACTTGACCTGGCGCATGCGCATCACGTTGCCTTCCATCTTCATCTCGTGCAGCTCGGCCGCGGCCACCGGCGACGACACGCCGACCAGCTTCGCGTTGTCGTGCGCGTGCAGCACCATGAAGGCGCCGGAGGCAGTCTGGGTCGGCACCGTGCCGCGCACCCAGGCGTTGCTGACATCGACCTGGGCCAGCGCGGCGCCGGACGCCAGCGCGGCGGCGAGGGCGACCGATGCGGCCAGCGTGGCCGAGCGGAATTTGGCTTGCATGAAAGGCTCTCCTGAAAGCAGACATTAGACCATGGCGATGCCCGCCCGTGCATGCCCCAGGCAACCCCGCCATGCGGCGCACAGCCGGCTAGTCTGGCAGCCCGACAAGCTCGGCGCCAATGCGGCAAGGTGTCGCACGCACCGGCGCCCCGCGGCCGCATTGATACACTCGCGCCATGACCACCGCCGCAGCCGTGACCCGCTTGCCCGACCTCCCCTTCCTGTCGCCACTGCCGGCGGGCACCTCCGCCCGCCATGGCCAGGTGACGCTGCGCCGGCTGTTCTGGCTGCGCTGGGCACTGCTGGCGGGACAGGCGCTGACCGTGCTGAGCTGCGAGCCCATCGCCGGCATCCGCCTGCCCTACGGGCCGCTGCTGGTGGTGTTCGGCCTGCAGGCGCTGTTCAACCTGCTGACCGGCCTGCGCCTGCGCCAGCACACGCGGCGCAACAGCGCCCCCGGCGAGGCCGAGCTGATGGGCCAGCTGCTGGTGGACCTGACCGCGCTGTCGGCCATCCTGTTCTACACCGGCGGCGCGACCAACCCCTTTGTCTCGTTCTACCTGCCGGGGCTGGCCATTGCCGCCGCCATCCTGCCGTGGCGCCAGGTGATCGCGCTGGCGCTGTACGCGCTCGTCTGCTACACGCTGCTGCTGTTCGAATATGTGCCGCTGGACCTGCACAACCCGGACAACGCGGTGAACTACCACCTGGCCGGCATGTGGCTGAACTTCGTTGCCAGCGCGGTGATGATCGCGCTGTTCGTGGCGCGCCTGTCCGGCGTGCTGCGCCAGCGCGAGGCGCAGCTGAACTTGGCACGCGAGCAGCTGCTGCGCGAGGCGCGCGTAGAAGACCTGAACGGCCAGGCCGCCGCGGTCGCGCATGAGATCGGCACGCCGCTGGCCACGCTGGCGGTCATCGCCGGCGAGCTGCGTGCCGATGCCTCCGACGCGGGCCGCGGCACCTCCGCAATCAACAGCTACCTGCCCGACCTGCAGACCATGGAGCAGCAGCTGGCGCTGTGCCGCACCACGCTCGCGCGCCTGCGCGAAGACCCGGCCACGCTGGCGCCGCAGCGCATCGACGGCTGGCTGCCGGCCTTTGCCGAGCGCTGGCAGCTGCGCCACCCCAACGCCAGCCTGCAGGCCAGCGCCACGCCGGGCGCCGGCGCGCAGGCGGTGGAAACCGCGCGCGTGGGCCAGATCCTGACCATCCTGCTGGACAACGCCGCGCGCAGCCAGCAAGCCGCCGGCCGCGGCCAGGAGCCGCTGCAGCTGCAGATCGCCATGGCGCCCGGCAATACCGCGCCGTGGCTGTCGTTCCGCATCGCCGACCACGGCGACGGCATTCCCGAGATGCTGCGCGGCCAGCTGGGCGAAACCCCGGTGGCCAGCCAGCACGGCGGCCAGGGCATCGGCCTGTACCTGGCGCAAAGCGCCGCCCGGCAGATGGACGGCGAACTGGCCTGGCATGACCGCGCCGGCGGCGGCACCGTTGCCGAGCTGCGCCTGCCCGCGCTGTCCACCCTTTCCGCATCCGCCGCCGCCACGGCACCACGAACCCCATGACCGACACCCTCACCCCGGTACCCGAAGCCACCGCACCGGCTGGCACGCCCTTCCTGGTCATCGACGACGACGAGGTCTTTGCCGGCACCCTGGCCCGCGCGCTCACGCGACGCGGCTATGCCGTGCAGGTGGCGCATGACGGCCGCACCGCACTGGCGCTGGCATCACGCATCGAGTTTGCCTATGTCACGCTGGACCTGCACCTGGAGCCGCCGCCGGATGCCGGCAGCACCGTGCCCGCCGAATCGGGGCTGCAGCTGGTGTCGCCGCTGCGCCAGGCGTTGCCGGACGCACGCATCCTGATCCTGACCGGCTACGCCAGCATCGCCACCGCGGTGGCGGCGGTCAAGCAAGGCGCGGACGAATACCTGGCCAAGCCGGCCAATGTCGATTCGATCCTGACCGCGCTGATGGCGGGCGTGTCCGAAGATGCGGCGCAGGCCGCGCTGGAAGAGCCGGTGCCGCTGTCGGTGGCGCGGCTGGAATGGGAGCATATCCAGCGCGTGCTGGCCGAGCATGACGGCAATATCTCCGCCACGGCACGGGCGCTGAACATGCACCGGCGCACCTTGCAGCGCAAGCTGGGCAAGCGGCCGGTGTCGCGGTAAAGAAAAAGGCCGCGCGGATTGCGCGGCCCTTCCGGTGGCAACTGCTGCCGGCGTTACAGGCGCAACTGGACGTAGTCCCAGTCCAGCCCGTCGGCGCTGCCCTGCGGCGTGCTGCCCTGCGCGACGATGCGCATGGCATCGCCGGCATGCCGGTCGGCCAGCGTGAACAGGCCGCCAGAATCCAGCGCCAGCTTCGCGGCCGCGGCAGTGGCCGCGCCGCGCGAGCCCGATTGCGCAGCCTCGGCGGCGGGCACGGCGGGACGGATGCAAAGGAAGGCCGTCGCGGCGGCCAGCGCGGCCAGCAGGCCGCCTGTGGCCAGCACGACACGGCGGGTCTTGTAATGGACCATTCGATTTCTCCTGCCAGTGAGTTGAGTGGGATGCGGTGGCTCCCGCACCGGTCAATCGACCGTCAAGGTGACGAAGGGTCGCATTGTCGGGCCGTTGCGCGCCAGCGTGCTTACCAATGCTTACGCTCCTTACCCGCATGTGGCAGCCGGATACGTACGGATATGTGAAATCCGTTCCCGCCAGGGGCGGAAACTGGCCCACAGACGCAAAAAGGGCGCACCGTGGTGCGCCCCTCCCGCATTCCGCCCGTATTCCCTTACAGCACGTAGCGCGACAAATCCTCATTGACCGCCAGGTCACCCAGGCGCTCATCGACATATGCCGCGTTGATCGTCACGGTCTCGCCCGACGACTTGGTCGCATGGAACGACAGGTCTTCCAGCAGCCGCTCCATCACCGTGTACAGCCGGCGCGCGCCGATGTTCTCCACCTTCTCATTGACCGAGAAGGCGATCTCCGCCAGCCGGCGGATGCCGTCATCGGCAAACACCAGGTCGACCGATTCCGTGCTCAGCAGCGCCTGGTACTGCTTGGTCAGGCTCGCATCGGTCTGCGTCAGGATGGCCTCGAAGTCCTGCACGGACAGCGAATCCAGCTCGACCCGGATCGGGAAGCGGCCCTGCAGTTCGGGAATCAGGTCGCTCGGCTTGGACAGGTGGAACGCACCCGAGGCAATGAACAGGATGTGGTCCGTCTTGATCATGCCGTACTTGGTGCTCACCGTGGTGCCTTCCACCAGCGGCAGCAGGTCGCGCTGCACGCCCTGGCGCGACACCTCGCCGCCGCCGATCTCGCTGCGGCTGGCGATCTTGTCGATCTCGTCCAGGAACACGATGCCGTTCTGCTCGACATTGGCGATGGCCTTGTGCTTGAGCTCCTCGTCATTGACCAGCTTGGCGGCCTCTTCGTCGATCAGCAGCTTGAAGGCTTCCTTGACCTTCATCTTGCGGCGCGCCTTCTTGCCCTGGCCCAGCCCGGCAAACATGGTGCGGATCTGCTCGGTCATGTCTTCCATGCCCGGCGGGCCCATGATGTCCATGCTCGGCATGCCGGCGGAGAGTTCCAGCTCGATTTCCTTGTCGTCGAGCGAGCCTTCGCGCAGCTTCTTGCGGAACACCTGGCGCGTGTTGGAATCCTTCTCTTCCGGCTGCGAGAAACCGATATCGCGCGCCGGCGGCAGCAATACATCGAGCAGGCGGTCCTCGGCCGCGTCCTCGGCCTTGGTGCGCACCTTCTTCATCTCGGACTCGCGCGTCTGCTTGATCGCCATCTCGGCCAGGTCGCGCACGATGGTGTCGACATCGCGGCCGACATAGCCCACCTCGGTGAACTTGGTGGCCTCGATCTTGATGAAGGGCGCGTCGGCCAGCTTGGCCAGGCGGCGCGCGATCTCGGTCTTGCCGACCCCGGTCGGGCCGATCATCAGGATGTTCTTGGGAGTGATTTCCTGGCGCAGGGGCTCGGCCACCTGCTGGCGGCGCCAGCGGTTGCGCAGCGCCACCGCCACGGCCTTCTTGGCCTTGTTCTGGCCGATGATGTGCTTGTCGAGTTCGGAAACGATTTCCGACGGGGTCATGGTGTGCGACATGGTATCCGTTCAGTGGGGGCGCGCCGGCCTGCGCGGTGGCCGGCCTGCGCTTATTCCAGCGTCTCGATGACGAAGTTGGTGTTGGTATAGATGCAGAGCTCGCCGGCAATGGTCAGCGCCTTCTCGACCACGTCCTTGGGCGCCATTTCGGTGTTCTCGGCCAGCGCCTTGGCGGCCGACTGCGCATACGCGCCGCCCGAGCCGATCGCGGCGATGCCGCCCTCGGGGTCGAGCACGTCGCCGTTGCCGGTGATGACCAGCGTGGTGTCGCGGTCGGCGGTGATCAGCATGGCTTCCAGCCGGCGCAGGGCGCGGTCCGAACGCCAGTCCTTGGCCAGGTCGACCGCGGCGCGGGTCAGGTTGCC
Source organism: Cupriavidus sp. FW305-27 (assembly GCF_058787995.1). Taxonomy (NCBI): domain Bacteria; kingdom Pseudomonadati; phylum Pseudomonadota; class Betaproteobacteria; order Burkholderiales; family Burkholderiaceae; genus Cupriavidus; species Cupriavidus sp. FW305-27. The sequence goes on along the minus strand of NZ_JBYTAG010000052.1, from coordinate 13,908 downwards.
CTGGTACTTTTCCAGCTTGGCCTCGAAGCGGTCCAGCAGCGAGAAGGCATCGGCGGTGCTGCCGGCAAACCCGACCAAGACCTTGCCGTTGTAGATGCGGCGCACCTTGCGCGCGGTGCCCTTCATCACGATATTGCCGAGAGTGACCTGACCATCACCGCCGAGTGCAACCTGATTGCCGCGGCGGACGCTGACGATGGTAGTGCCGTGATACTGTTCCATGGTGGCTTCCGTGAATATGTCAGGACCCTAGTTGGCGACGCCCCCGGCGGGTTTCAAGGCCCTCGCGTGCGCCGGGCGCGGTCTGACCAATATAGGATGCCTGCCGCCACGTTGCCCGGCGCCGCGCCCAAACAAAAAGGGCCATGCGTTGCCGCATGGCCCTTGTCCGCGACGCGCGGGGCCACTGGCCCGCGCGCCTCGCGCATCACTCCACCAGATCAGTCCGCATACACGCCGGCCTTCTTGATCACCGGGGTCCACTTGTTGATCTCGGCGGTCAGGAGGGTGCGCAGCGAATCCGGCGTGGCGCGCTGTGCCGGCGCGGCTTCGGCGCCCAGCTCGGCCATCTTGGAGCGGAAGGTCGGGTCGGCCACGGCCTTCTGCAGCGCAGCCGACAGCTTGTCGATCACCGGCTTGGGCGTGCCCTTGGGCGCGTACATGGCGTGCCAGACCTTCACTTCCACGCCCGGCAGGCCTTGCTCGGCCGCCGTCGGGATATCCTTGAACGCTTCCACGCGGCGTGCCTGCATGGCCGCGTACGGCTTGACCGAGTTGGCCTTGAGGTGGCCTGCGAGATTGGTGGTCTGGTCGCACAGCAGGTTGACCTGGCCGCCCAGGATATCGGTTAGTGCCGGCGCGGCGCCCTTGTACGGCACGGTGGTCAGTTCGGTCTGGATCGCGCTCTGGAACAGCAGGCCGCACAGGTGCGAAGCCGAGCCGATGCCGGCATTGGCCAGCGACAGCTTGCTGGCGTTGGCCTTGAGGTACGGCAGCAGGTCCTTGAAGGTGTTTGGCGGCAGCTGCTTGTTGCCGACCAGGATCATCGGCACGTCGGCGATTTCGCCGACCATCTCGAAGTCCTTGAGCGGATCGAAGCCCAGGTTGCGGTACAGCGCCGGGGCCGTGGCCATGCCGATATGGTGGATCAGCAGGGTGTGGCCGTCGTTCTTGGCCTGGGCCACCTTCTTGGCGCCGATGGTGCCGCCGGCGCCGCCGAGGTTCTCGATGATCATGGTCGCGCCCAGATGCTTGGACATGATCGCGGTCAGCTCGCGCGAGAGCTTGTCGGTCGGACCACCCGCGGCAAACGGCACCACCGCCGACACCGGCTTGCCGCCAGGATATTCCTGGGCGTACGCGCCCGACGCCACACCCATTGCGCTGACTGCCAGCGCGGCCGCGACCATCTTTATTACTCGTTTCATGCTCTCTTCTCCTGATTCCCTTTGATACCCGTCTTGCAATGCGTTGCCGCCGGCCCGGCCCCTGCTTGTGCGGGGCGCATCTGGCGCGGTCTCTGTGGCGGCGCTCTTGGACCATGCCGGCTGGCTCGGCTGCCCCTGCCGTAAAACGACAAGGGCGGGCCTTGATGTTAGCAACTCCAGACAATACGCAGGTATAGGGGCTAACCCGCTTGCAATCAGCCGCATATGGCGGGAAACGGGGAGGATATGGCAGAGATCGGATGCAAAGGCATGCGTTTGTGACACCCGGTGCGGCCTAACGGAAGAAACCGAGCATTTCCTCAAGCAGAGGTTCGGCGGCCTCTTCCGGGATGTAGTGCCCGCACGGCAGCGCCTGGCCGCTGATGTCGGTCGCCACCTCCTGCCAAAGCGCCAGCGGCTCGAAGCAGCGCGCCACCACGCCGTGCTCGCCCCACAGCACGCGCAGCGGCAGCGCCAGCCGGCGCCCGGCCTCGCGGTCGGCGCGGTCGTGCTCCAGGTCGATGGTGGCGGCGGCGCGGTAGTCCTCGCACATGGCATGCACGCGCGCCGGGTCGCGCATCGCCGCGGTGTAGGCAGCCATGGCGTCGGGGGCGAAGGGCGTCAGGCCCGCGTGGCGCAGGCCCATCAGCTTCTCGATGTAGAAATCGGGCTCGGCGTTGATCAGCGTCTCGGGGAACGGCGCCGGCTGGATCAGGAAGAACCAGTGCCAGTAGGCGGCGGCAAAGGCCATGCTGGTGCGCTCGTACATCGCCAGCGTGGGCGCGATGTCCAGCAGCATGGCGCGGCTGACCGCGTCCGGATGGTCCATGCACAGCCGGTGCGCGACGCGGGCACCGCGGTCGTGGCCGCACAGCGCAAAGCGCTCGAAACCGAACGCCGTCATCAGCGACACCTGGTCCTGCGCCATGGTGCGCTTGCTGTAGTGCTCGTGGCCGGCATTGCCGGGCGGGGCCGAGCTGCTGCCGTAGCCGCGCAGGTCGGTGGCGATCACCGTGAAGTGATCGGCCAGCGCCGGCGCCACCCGGTGCCAGATCAGGTGGCTCTGCGGGTGCCCGTGCAACAGCAGCAGCGGCGGTCCCGAACCGCCGCGCACGCCGGCGATCTCGACCTCGCCGACACGCTGCCGGAAGGGTTCGAAGTTCGGGAACAGCAGCGCGCTGGCGTCATTCAGCATGGGTCGTCTCCGCTTCTAAGGGTCGTCCTGTGCCGATCATAGGCGCAAACCGCCTCATCGGCGTGGCTGCGCCGGCTTCGCCATTCGGCCAGCTGACGCAACTGAATTGCATCAACCGGGGGCCTATGGTTAAATCCGCCCATGACCCGTCCCAGTCCGGACCGGCCGGCCGCTGTGCCGGAACCGGCGATCCCCACCCCTGAGTCCCTGGAAGCCGCCCACGAGCGCCTGCGCCAGCTGGGCGCGCGCGTGACCCAGCCGCGGCTGTGCATCCTGGCCTGCCTGATCGGCAGCGAAGAGGCGCTGACGCACCAGGCCGTGATCGACCGCCTGCCCGAACCGGGCGAGACCATAGACCGCGTCACCGTCTACCGCGTGCTGGACTGGCTGGTGGAACAGGGCGTGGCGCAGAAGCGTGCCGGCAACGACCGCGTGTTCCGCTTCAGCCTTGTTGAACACGAGGCCGCGCGCGCGCAGGAGCACCGCCAGCACAGCCATTTCCACTGCACCCGCTGCGACCGCACCTTCTGCCTGGACGATGCCAGCGCGCCGGCTCCGCCGGCCGCGCCGCGCGTGCCCAGCGGCTTTGCCATCGAACATGTCGAACTGACCGTAAACGGCGTCTGCGCCGAGTGCGGCAAGCGTGCGCCCGCCTCGCCTGGCGGCGCTTCGCACTGAACGGCAATCTCTCATACCCGGAGAACAACAATGTCCAAACTGACCCCGGTCACGATCCTGACCGGCTTTCTCGGCAGCGGCAAGACCACCCTGCTCAAGCGCATCCTGAACGAGCAGCACGGCATGAAGATCGCCGTGATCGAGAACGAGTTCGGCGAAGAGAACATCGACAACGAGATCCTGGTGCAGGACGGCCGCGAGCAGATCGTGCAGATGAGCAACGGCTGCATCTGCTGCACCATCCGCGGCGATCTGGTGCAGGCGCTGTCGACGCTGCTGACGCGCCGCGACGCCGGCGAGATCGACTTCGACCGCGTGGTGATCGAGACCACGGGCGTGGCCAACCCGGGCCCGGTGGCGCAGACCTTCTTCATGGACGAGGAAATTGCCTCGCGCTACCTGCTCGACGCGGTGATCACGCTGGTCGACGCCAAGCATGCCCACCTGCAGCTGGACAAGCAGGAAGAGGCGCAGCGCCAGGTTGGCTTTGCCGACGCCATCTTCATCACCAAGTCCGACCTGGTGACCGAAGCCGACGTGGCCGAGCTGCGCCACCGCCTGCTGCACATGAACCCGCGCGCGCCGATCCGTCTGGTCAACTTCGGCGAGGCGCCGATCGACACCATCTTCGACCTGCGCGGCTTCAACCTGAACGCCAAGCTGGAGATCGACCCGGAATTCCTGCGCGCCGACGACCATGACCACGATCATGACCATGAGCATGGCGAGCATTGCGGCGACGACTGCGGCCATGACCACGGGCACGACCATGCGCACGGCCATGGCCACGCGCACGACCACCACCACCACCACCACCATACCGACCGCATTGCGTCGTTCGTCTTCCGCAGCGACAAGCCCTTCCACTACGGCAAGCTGGAGGAATTCCTGTCCGGCATCCTGGCCGTATACGGGGAAAAACTGCTGCGCTACAAGGGCGTACTATATATGGACGGTGTGGACCGCAAAGTGGTGTTCCAGGGGGTCCACCAGCTGATGGGCAGCGACATCGGCGCCAAGTGGGAGGAAGAGACCCCGGGCACGCGCATGGTGTTCATCGGCGTGGACCTGCCCCGCGACGCCATCCTCAAGGGCCTGGAGAACTGCCTGGCCTGAGTGCACCAGTCGCCCCATCGGCGACGCCCCCTCGAACCCCGCTCCGCGGCCGCCCCCCGTTCGGGGTACCGGGGAAATACCGAAGCGCCAGCCGGTTTTCCCCGTATCTCGGAAAAATTTGTTCAAGTACAATAGGCCGGATTTGATACCGGTGGCGCACCTTTTTCCCGCTGCCGGCATTTGGTCCATCGGATCTGGTGGACTTGCAGGGCGGCGGTTGTCGTCAGCATGAGGCAGGCCGCCGGCAGGTGCGGTCGCAGTGCTTCGTGCGGAGACCGCCTTTTTCCGCCTGGGGTGCCCCGACGCGCGCCGTCACTGACTGACGCGAGAGAGAGGTGTCCCCATGACAGCCGCAACGAAGACGAAAGAAAGCCGCAGCAAGACTGGTACTGCAGCGGCAGAGACGCTCAAGGCGCAGCCTGTGAAGGCAGCGCCCGCTCCCCGCGGCAGTACGGCGAACGCCGAAGCGGGCGCAACGAAGGGAGGCCCGCGAAGCAGCAAGACTGCAGCCAGCCAGAGTGAAACAACCGAGGCGCGCAAGCGCGCGGACAGCGCACCCGAGCGGACCCGGACGCCGCCGGCCGCATCAACAAGAGAATCAGCAGCAACCATGAGCAGCAACAAACTTCTGACTGAAGCTGAAATCCTGAAGATGAGCGACAAGGATTACATGAACGAAGCGCAGCTCGCCTTCTTCAAGCACCGTCTTGAGCAGCTGCGCGACGAAATCCTGAAGAACGCTGACCAGACCACGGAACACCTGCGCGAAACGGTCATCGTGCCGGACCCGGCCGACCGTGCCACCATCGAGGAAGAGCATGCGCTGGAACTGCGCACGCGCGACCGCGAACGCAAGCTGCTGAAGAAGGTGGAGCAGTCGCTGCAGCGCATCGAGTCCGGCGACTACGGCTGGTGCGAGGAAACCGGCGAGCCGATCGGCGTGCCGCGCCTGCTGGCCCGTCCCACCGCCACGCTGTCGCTGGAAGCGCAGCAACGCCGCGAACTGCGCCAGAAGCTGTTCGGCGACTGATACGCCGCGCGCCGGCACGGACGGTGCGGCAGGCGTAACGTGACGGCCCGGTTACCCGGGCCGTTTGCTTTGGCGGGCCGCGTCCGCCTTGTCGTGCCGTCGCCACGGCCTACCATTGAGAATCGTCCGGCTGTTGCCGCCCCGGCCTTTCTGGTAAATTCGCAACCTTGTTGCAACAACGCGCCCCTCGCCTGGGCTGCGTAGTCCCTCGTCACTTCCATCTCTCCTGCCATGGCTGATCGCCTGCCCGTCACCGTGCTGTCCGGCTTCCCCGGCGCCGGCAAAACCACGCTGCTGAACCACCTGCTTGCGCACAGCGCGGGCCGGCGCCTGGCCGTGCTGGTCTGCGGGCCGCAGCATGGGCAGGCGCTGGCGCCGCTGCCGCCCGGTTGCGAGGCCACGCTGCTGCCCGTGGGCGACGCCCTGCTCGGCGAAGCCGCCCGGCTTGCCGCCGAGCGCCGCTTTGACTCGCTGCTGATCGAAGCCGACGGCCTGGACGAGCCGCTCGCGATTGCCGAAGGCTTCCTGTTCGAGGCCGAGCATGGCGCCGGGCCCGACGCGGCGGTGCAACCCGACACGCTGGTGACGGTGATCGATGCCGCCACCTTCCTGCGCGACCTCAACGAGGCCGAGTTCCTGGCCGACCGCGGGCTGGCGCCGGCCACGGACGATGACCGGACCGTGGCTGAAGTGCTGGTGGCGCAGGTCGAATGCAGCGACGTGATCGTGCTGAACAAGGCCGACCTCGCCAGCGCGGCCGAACTGGCGCGGCTGCACGCCGTGCTGCAGGCGCTGAACCCGCGTGCCGATATCGTCGAAGCCAGCTTCGGCAAGGTCGCGCCCGAGCGCGTGCAAGGCACCGGCCGCTTCGACTTCGAAGCCGCCGCGGACGCACCGGGCTGGCTCGCCGCGCTGCGCGGCGAGTTGCCGGCTGCCGACGCCAGCGGCGTCTCCACGCTGGTCTACCGCCGCCGCCGCCCGTTCCACCCGCAGCGCTTCGCCGACCTGATCCATACCGAATGGCTGCGCGAGCACGGCAGCGTGCTGCGTTCCAGGGGCCTGTTCTGGCTGGCCAGCCGCATGGACACCGCGGGCGACTGGAACCAGTCCGGCGGCGTCTGCCGCCATGGCGGCGCCGGCGCCTGGTGGGCCGCGCTGGATCCGGCCGAATGGCCGGCCGACAGCGCCGAACGCGCCGAAGTCGAAGCCGACATGCAGGTCGACGGTGCCCCGGCAGCCTTCGGCGACCGCCGCCAGGAACTGGTGCTGACCGGCCTGGACCTGGACCATGCGGCGCTGCAGGCCCGGCTCGACGCCTGCCTGCTGACCGATGCCGAGATGGCCGCGGGCGCGGATGCCTGGGCGGGCTATGCGGATCCCTTCCCCGCCTGGGTCGACGACTTTGACGACGACCACGATCATGACCATGGCGATGATTGCGGCTGCGGCGATCCCGACCACCACCACGGCAACCACGCCGGCCATCCGCATGCGCACTGACTGGTTCGCCCGCCTGCGCGCGCATGGCCCGGGCCTCTGGTCCGTGCTGTGGCTGACGCTATGCCTGCTGCTGACGCAGCACGCCGGGCTGACCCACCGCATCGTGCATGGCGGCCTGCTTGCGCCGTCGGCCTCCGTGACAACGGCCGACGCCGCCTCGGCCAACGACCCCGAGCCGCACCCGCTGGCGCAGAAATTCAGCGGCCACTCGTGCGTGCTGTTCGATGGCGCCACGGTTGCCGACACCCTGTGCGGCAAGCTGCCGCTGCCGCAGCTTGCCTTTGGCAAACCGGTCAAGCCGGCCAACCTGGCCTGGCGCTGGCCCGACCTGCCCGCCACCCACCCCTTCCAATCGCGCGCGCCGCCGGCGCCTGCCATCGCCCTCGCCTGATCCGGGAAGCGGCCCTCGCCGCGCACCCGGCCTGACCAATTCCGAGCTGAACGCCTGCCTATTCCGGCTGCGCGGCCACGCCCATCGCGGGCGGCCGGCGCAGTGCCGGGCAGCTGCCGTGCCAGCCGGGCCGATTGCCATTGCCTCACTCCGCGCGCCATGTCGAAGAATCGTTACACCGCACCAACCAGCGCACCGCGCCTGACCCCGCTGGCGGCCCTTGCCGCGTCCCTCACCGCCACCATGGCCACCGCCTTCGTCGCGCCCGCCGCGCTGGCACAGGCCACGGCACCTGCCGCCGACAGCGCACCCGCCACGGCCACGGCCACGGCCACCGCCACCGCCACCGCCACCGCGCCAGCCGGCGCCATGCTGCGCGAAGTCGTGGTCACCGCCAATCCGCTCGGCAGCGACCTCAACGACATGGTGGCACCGGTATCGACGCTCGGCGGCGACGCCCTGGCCGTGCGCCAGGGCAGCACGCTGGGCGACACGCTCGACAAGCTGCCCGGGGTCTCGTCCAGCTACTTCGGCCCCAATGCCAGCCGGCCGGTGATCCGCGGCCTGGACGGCGACCGCATCAAGGTGCTGCAGAACGGCGGCACCACCGTCGACGCCTCCACGCTGTCCTACGACCACGCAGTGCCGGTGGACCCGCTCGTGGCCGAGCGCATCGAGGTCGTGCGCGGCCCGGCAGCGCTGATGTACGGCGGCAACGCCATCGGCGGCGTGGTCAACGTGATCGACAACCGGATTCCGAAGGAGCCGATCGAAGGCATCGGCGGCGCGGTCGATGCCAGCGCCACCGCGGGCGGCGACCAGGCGCGCAACGCCAGCGCGCTGATCGAGGCCGGCAACGGCAAGTTCGCCGTCCACGCCGACGCCTTTGCGCGCAAGACCAGCGACCTGCGCATCCCCGGCTACGCCCGCAGCGACCGCCTGCGCAGCGCCGATCCTCTGCCGGAAGGCGAGACCGAAGCCTATGGCCGCCTGCCCAACACCAGCGCGCAGCAGGAAGGCGGCGCGATGGGCGGCTCCTACACCTGGGCCGATGGCTTCGTCGGCGCCAACTACAGCGCCTACCGCAATGAGTACGGCACGCCCGCCGAGGACGACGTGCGGCTGAAAATGCGGCAGGACCGCTTTGCGCTGGAAGGCGAGGCACGCAACCTGGCCGGCAACACCGCCGGCTGGCTCGAATCGGTCAAGGGCAAGTTCGGCTACACCGACTACGAACACAAGGAGATCGAGGGCGGCGAGACCGGCACGATCTTCAAGAACCGCGGCTGGGATGCGCGCCTGGAGGCCAGGCACGCGAAGATCGGCAACATGACGGGCGTGATCGGCACACAGTTCGGCCATACCGACTTCTCCGCGTTGGGCGAAGAGGCATTCGTGCCGAGCACCAATACGGATAACGCGGCGCTGTTCGTGTTCGAGGAACTGCCGCTGACCGCTTCCGGCGACCTCAAGCTGAACCTGGGCGGGCGCCTGGACCACAGCAGCATCAAGGCCAGCGCCAACGGCAACGACCGCTTTACCGATGCCAGCCGCAGCTTCAACGCCACCAGCGCGTCGGCCGGCCTGCTCTACAAGGTCAACCCGCTGTGGTCGCTGACCAGCAACCTGTCGTACACCGAGCGCGCGCCGACCTTCTACGAGCTGTATGCCAACGGCCCCCACGTGGCCACCGGCGCGTGGGAGCTGGGCGATCCCAATGCCAACAAGGAACGGGCCACCTCTATCGACCTGGGCGTGCGCTTCAAGTCCGGCGCGCACAGCGCCGCCGTGTCGGGCTACTACAGCCGCTTCGCCAACTACCTCGCGCTGAACGCCACCGGCCGCACGCGTGACGAGGCGGGCGATGTGGTCGCCGCCGGCAGCCCGGACGCGCTGCCGGAGTTCCAGTACCTGGGTGTGCCGGCCACGCTGTACGGCTTCGAGGTGGAAGGCAAGACGCGCTTGCTGCAGAAAATGCTGACCACCAGCGACACGCTGGACTTCGAGGCCCGCGCCGACTACGTGCGCGGCGAGAACCGCGATACCGGCGAACCGCTGCCGCGCCTGGCACCGCTGCGCCTGGGCGGTGCACTGGTGTATGGCGCGGGCCCGTGGGGCGCGCGCGTCGACGTGACCTACGCCGCAAAGCAGACCCGCGTGCCGACCAACGACACGCCGACCGATGCCTATACGCTGCTGAGCCTGGCGCTGACCTACAAGTTCAAGGTGTCGGGCACGCAGACGCTGGTGTACCTGCGCGGCGACAACCTGACCAACCAGGATGCGCGCAACTCGGCTTCGATCCTGCGTGATATCGCACCGCTGGCCGGGCGCAGTGTGAAGGTGGGGTTCAGGACGTCGTTCTGAGGATGCAGGCAGGCGTGGTGAATCAATCCCGATTCACCACCCACTCCCCCTCCACCGCCAGCGCCTTCACTCCCGCCAGCGCGCGCACCGTCTGCGCGCAGACCTCGGCCATCTCCAGCCCCGGCATGAAGCGCTGGCGGATGCGCACCATCAGCGGCGCGGCCTCCATCCATGCCACCAGCGCGTCCTGGGCCATGCGCTGCTGCTCCAGCAGCTTGAACTTCACCAGCACCTTGACCGCATGGCTGGCATTGCGCGCCGGGTCGGCGCTCAGGTAGGCCAGGCGCCCCTGGGCGCGTTCGACCGCCGCCGCCACATCGGTAAACATCCGGCCATGGCCCGGGATCACCAGCCGCGCGTCGAGCTGGGCGATGCGCTCCAGCACCGCCGCCTGCTCGGCGAAGCCGCTCTCGCCATCCAGCTCGGGGAAGATCACGCCGAAACCGTTCTCCCACAGCGCATCGCCGGAAACCAGGATGCGCCCGGCCGGCGCGAACAGCATCACCGCGTGCGGGTCATGGCCGGGAGCGGCCACGACTTGCCAGTCGATGCCGGCCAGGCGCAGCGTGTCGCCGTCGCTCAGCACGCTGTCGAAGGTGAAGCGGTCGCACTGCTGGCCGGTGGCGTTGTAGCTGAGCGCTTCCGTATCCCACGCGGCAACGGCAGCGGCCTCGGCCGCGGGGATCGCGGTGCGCGGCTGCCAGCGCGCCTGCAGCGCGGCATTGCCGCCGCAGTGGTCGGAGTGCAGATGGGTATTGATCACGCGTGCGAGCGGCCGGCCCTGCAAGGCGGCCGCCACCAGCGCCACCGTCTGCGGCGCGTGGGTGACGTAGCCGGTATCGACCAGCACCGTATCGTCGCCGTCCACGAACAGGATATTGTTAGCCGACAGCCAGCCGCGCTCGAACACGCGCATGGATGGCGGCAACTGCGGAACCGGGCTTGCGCTCAAGGGGATGCCTCCTCGCCTGCCAGCCATGCTGCGCGCTGCGGCAGTTGCGCCCACACGTGGCGCTTGTCTTCGTCGCTGGCCGAGGACCAGCCGGCGATTTCGTCGATCGTGCGCAGGCAACCTGCGCAGTAGCCGCTGAACGGGTCCATGTGGCAAATGTTGCGGCATGGCGAAGGCACAGGCGACGCGCGCAGCGCGAGGTCGGCTTGCGCCGCCAGTTCAGCCGCGGAGGGGACGGGCGTGGGCATGGTGGCCATCGGACAGCGCTCAGCCCGCCGCGCGCGCGGCCTTGGCGGCGACCTTCTCATTGAAGCGGCCGGCGTCGATCAGGTGGCGCTCATGCACGCCCTCGGAGATCTTGTCCTCGCCGTCCCAGGCGCTCAGCTGGAAGCGCAGGCGGCGCCCGTCCACCGCCACCAGTTCGCCCTTGACCGTCACCGTCATGCCGGGCGGCGTCGGCGCCAGGTGCGAGAAGCTGACCAGCGTGCCGAGCGACTGCTCGCGCGGCCAGTCCAGGTGTTCGCGCAGCATCTGCAGGCAGGCACACTCCATGATGCCGACCATATAGCCGGTGGCCAGCACGTCGGGCATCTCGGGGCAGCCCGGGATATCGTCGTACAGGCGCGGCACGGTGGCCTTGGGCGGCACCGTGTATTGCCAGCTGAAGGTCAGGCCGGGGCGCAGGTCGGGACTCATGCCACTGAGCCTGCCGCGACGTCGGCCACTTCAGCGCCCGTCATCTGCTGCAACTGGTGCGGCGTCAGGTTGAATACCGCATGGGGATGCCCCGCCGCGGCCCACAAGCTGTCATAGCGGAACAGGTCCTGGTCCAGCAGCATCACCGGCGCCACCGCATGTCCGATCGGGCAGACGCCGCCGATGGCGTAGCCGGTCTTCTCGCGCACGAAGCGCGCGTCGGCCTTGCCCAGCGCGCCTACGCGCGCGGCCACCTTGGCCTCGTCGACGCGGTTGCTGCCGCTGGCAATCACCAGCACCGGCGCATCGTCGGCCACGCGCCGGAAGATGATGGACTTGGCGATCTCGGCCACGCTGCAGCCCAGCCCCGCCGCGGCCTCGGCCGAGGTCTTGCCGGTGGCCGGCAGCATCACCACGGGCCGGTCATGGCCAAGCCCGGCCAGCAGGTCCGCCACGCGCTGCGCGGACTCGGGCAGCGCTTCGTCATTCACCGTCATGCGTACTTCTCCTTGTTCCGTGGCCCGCGCCTGATCCGCACTTACGCGCAGGCAGGCGCCGCATCGCTGGCGGCGGCCCACTTGGTCAGCAAGGCACGGCCCACGCGCGAGCTGTTGGCACGGCCAATTGCCTGCGAGATATAGTCGCCGGTGCGCACCACCGCTTCCAGGTCGATGCCGGTGTGGATGCCCATGCCGTGCAGCATGTACAGCACGTCCTCGGTCGCCACGTTGCCGGTCGCGCCCTTTGCGTACGGGCAGCCGCCCAGCCCCGCCACCGACGCATGGAAGATCGAGATACCCACTTCCAGGCTGGCCAGGATATTGGACAGCGCCTGCCCGTAGGTATCGTGGAAATGGCCCGACAGGCGGTCCAGCGCAAACTCCGCCGCCGCGGCGCGCATCACTTCCTGCACGCGCACGGGAGTGCCCACGCCGATGGTGTCGGCAATGTCGATCTCGTCGCAGCCCAGTTCGCGCATGCGCCGCACCACGTCGACCACAGCGTGCACCGGTACTTCGCCCTGGTACGGGCAGCCCAGCGCGCACGAGATGCTGCCGCGCAGGCGCACGCCCTTCTCCTTGGCTGCGGCGGCCACCGGCGCAAAGCGCGCGATCGACTCGGCGATCGAGCAGTTGATGTTCTTCTGCGAGAACGCCTCGCTGGCGGCGCCGAAGATCACGACCTCGTCGGCACCGGCCTCGATCGCGCCTTCAAACCCCTTCATGTTCGGCGTCAGCGCCGAAAACAGTGTGCCGGGCCGGCGCTGGATGCGCGCCATCACGTCGGCACCGTCGGCCATCTGCGGCACCCACTTGGGCGACACGAACGACGCGGCCTCGATATTGACGAAGCCGGCATCGGTCAGCTGGTTGATCAGCGCGACCTTGACCTCGGTCGGCACCATCGCCTTCTCGTTCTGCAAGCCGTCGCGCGGGCCGACTTCAACGATCTTCACGTAGTTCGGCATGGTCATGGCAGTCTCCTGTCTTTGATTCATATTGGTCGGGCGCTCAGTAGCCGCGCTGCACGTCGACCACGCCCGCGATCGGCTGGCCCGCGCGCAGCGCGCGGATCTTGCCGGCGATCTGCGCGATGCTGTCTTCGCGCAGCGTGAGCGCCGAGATATGCGGCGTGACGGTGATGCGCGGCTCCTGCCAGAACGGGTGTTCGGCAGGCAGCGGCTCGGTGCGGAACACGTCGAGCGTGGCACCCGCAACCTGCCCCGACTGCACCGCGGCGAGCAGGTCTTCCTCGACCAGGTGCTGCCCGCGCGCGACGTTGATCACATACGCGCCCTGTGCCAGCCGCGCGAACAGCGCGGCGTTGAGGATGTTCTCGGTCTGCGGTGTCAGCGGCAGCACATTGACCAGTACGCGCAGGCCATCGAGGAACGGCGCCTGCCCGGCATCGCCATAGAAGCCGCTCACGCCTTCGATGGCGCGCGCGGTGCGGCTCCAGCCACGCACCGGGAAGCCGAAGCCCGCCAGCGTGCGGGCGATATGCGTGCCGAGCGTGCCCACCCCCATCACGCCGATGGTGAAGTCCGCGCGGCGATGCGGCTTGAGGAACTTCCAGTTGCCGGCGCGCTGCTGGGCCTCGTAGGCGTCCATCTTGCGGAAATAGCGCAGCACGGCGTGGGTGACGTACTCGGCCATCTGCGCGGCCATGCCGGCATCGTCGAGCCGCACGATCGGCACGCCCGCGGGCAAGGCGTCAGGGGCTTCATCGCGCAGGCGCAGGATGCCGTCGACGCCGGCGCCCAGGTTGAACACCGCCTTCAGCTCGGTACGGCCACGCAGCATCTCCACCGGCGGGCGCCAGACCACGGCGTAGTCGGCCGGTTCGCCACGGCTGTCCTCCCACGTCACGCATTGCGCTTCGGGCAGTGCCTCGGCGAATCCTGCGATCCAGGCGTCGTAGCGGCCATCGGGGACGTACAACTGCAACTTCATTTTGTCTCCAGGGGAATCTGGTGGGGTTAAAGACGTATTTTGGCAGAGGAACGGACGTGGGGTTGGTTGGGGCAACGGTGACCGCGCCCCTGCCCCTGTCGGC
>NZ_JBYTAG010000051.1:0-55991 GCF_058787995.1 Cupriavidus sp. FW305-27 | reverse complement strand
CAACCCCACCCTTCACCGGCATCCATCCCCAGAGGCCGCAATGAAAAAAACCCTGTTCCTCCAGGCCCCTTCCTTCGACGGCTTCGACGGCGGCGCGGGCTCGCGCTACCAGGCCAAGCGCGAGATCAAGTCGTTCTGGTACCCGACCTGGCTGGCGCAGCCCGCCGCACTGGTGCCGGGCAGCCGCGTGCTCGACGCACCGGCCGACGGCCTGACCGTGCAGCAGACGCTGGATATCGCCGCGGACTATGAACTGGTCATCATCCACACCAGCACGCCCTCGTTCCCCACCGACGCCAAGTTCGCCGAGGAACTGAAGCAGCGCAAGCCGGACGTGATGATCGGCATGGTCGGCGCCAAGCCCGCAGTCGATCCGGGCGGCACGCTGGGTGCCAGCGAGGCCATCGACTTCGTCTGCCGCGAGGAGTTCGACTACACCTGCCAGGACGTGGCCGCGGGCAAGCCGCTCCAGGACATCCTGGGCCTGTCCTATCGCTTGCCGGACGGCTCGCTCGAACACAACGGGCAGCGCCCGATGATCGAGAACATGGACGAGCTGCCCTTCGTGGCGCCGGTCTACCAGCGCGACCTGAAGATCGACAACTACTTCATCGGCTACCTGAAGCACCCCTATGTGTCGATCTACACCGGCCGCGGCTGCCGTTCGCGCTGCACCTTCTGCCTGTGGCCGCAGACCGTGGGCGGGCACCGCTACCGCACGCGCTCGGCCGAGAGCGTAATCGCCGAGGTCAAATGGATCAAGGAGAACATGCCCGAGGTCAAGGAGATCATGTTCGACGACGACACCTTCACCGACTTCAAGCCGCGCGTGGAAGAGATCGCGCGCGGGCTGGGCCAGCTGGGGGTCACGTGGTCCTGCAATGCCAAGGCCAACGTGCCGTACAGCACGCTCAAGATCATGAAGGAGAACGGCCTGCGCCTGCTGCTGGTGGGCTATGAGTCCGGCGACGACCAGATCCTGCTGAACATCAAGAAGGGCCTGCGCACGGACATCGCGCGCCGCTTCACCGAGGACTGCCGCAAGCTGGGCATCCAGATCCACGGCACCTTTATCCTGGGCCTGCCGGGCGAGACGCGCGAGACCATCGAGAAGACCATCGAGTACGCCAAGGAAATCAACCCGCACACCATCCAGGTGTCGCTGGCCGCGCCCTACCCCGGGACCACGCTGTACCGGCAGGCGGTGGAGAACGGCTGGCTCGAGGAAAACAAGGTCATCAACCTGGTCAACGACCAGGGCGTGCAGCTGGCCGCGATCAGCTATCCGCACCTGTCCAGGGAAGACATCTACCACGGCGTGGAGACCTTCTATAAGCGCTTCTACTTCCGCCCCGGCAAGATCTGGGAAATCGTGCGCGAGATGCTGGGCAGCTGGGACATGATGAAGCGGCGCCTGCGCGAAGGCGTGGAGTTCTTCCGCTTCCTGCGCTCGCACGAGGCCTGATCCTGGCCCACGCGCTTTCCTGTGCCTCGCAACGCGCGCTGATCGTCACCGCCGACGACTTCGGCCTGCACCCCGCCGTCAATGAGGCGGTGGAGCTGGCCCACCGCGACGGCGTGCTCAATGCCGCCAGCCTGATGGTGGGCGCGCCCGCCGTGGCGGATGCGGTCGAGCGCGCGCGCCGGCTGCCGTCGTTGCGCGTGGGGCTGCACGTGGTGCTGGCCGACGGCCCGGCCACGCTGCCGCGCGCGCGGATCCCCGACCTGGTCGACGCCGAAGCCCGCTTCGGCTCGGCCATGGCCCTGGACGGCTGCCGCTTCTTCTTCCTGCCGCGCGTGCGCCGCCAGCTGGCGGCGGAGATCCGCGCGCAGTTCGAAGCCTTTGCCGCCACCGGCCTGCCGCTTGACCACGTCAACACGCACAAGCATTTCCACCTGCACCCCACGGTGCTGTCGCTGATCCTGTCGATCGGGCGCGACTACGGCCTGCGCGCGATGCGCCTGCCGCGCGAGCAGGGCGCGCCGTTGCCGCTGCGCCCCTGGCTGGCGCTGCTGCGCCGGCGCCTGGACCGCGCCGGCATCGCGCACAATGACTACGTGGTCGGCATCGCGCGCAGCGGGCAGATGGACGAGGCAGCCCTGCTGCAGGCGCTGGCGCAGTTGCCCGCGGGCGTGGGCGAGATCTACCTGCATCCGGCCGTGATCTCTGGCGAGGCCATTACCGCATCGATGCGCGGCTACCGCCACGCCGACGAGCTGGCCGCGCTGCTGTCGCCGCGCGTGCGCGCCGCGCTGGAGCGCGCGGCCAACCGGCGCGGCGGCTTTGCCGACGTGCTGGTGCCCTGATTGTTCAAGATGAAACGCATTGCTTACCTGACCGGCCTGATCGGGCTGCTGGCGCTCACCGCACTGGTGATCCACCAAGGCGCCAGCGACATCGCCGCCATCGTGGCGCAGGGCGGCTGGCTGCTGCTGTTGCTGGTGCCCCTGCATGCACTGCCGCTGCTGCTCGATGCGCAAGGCTGGCGCGTCCTGCTGACCTCGGCCGACCCCGAGGAGAAGGCGGGGCTCGGTTTCCTGTGGTGGGTCGCCACGGTGCGCGAAGCGGTCAACCGCCTGCTGCCGACGGTGGGGGTCGGCGGTGAACTGGTCGGCATCCGCCTGACGCGGCTGCGCATCCGCGACACCACCGCCGTCACCGCCAGCATCGTGGTTGAAGTGATGCTGACACTGTTCTCGCAGTACCTGTTCTCGGCCATGGGGGTGCTGCTGCTGGTGGCCGCGCTGCAGGACAGCGGCGGGGCCTGGATCATCCTGGCCGGGCTGCTGCTGTCATTGCCGGTGCCGGTGCTGTTCGCGCTGTCGCTGCGGCACACCGCGATCTTCGAGAAACTGGAAGGCGCGGCGCGCAAGCTGTTTGGCGAAGATCACCGCATCGTCGCCTTGATCGACGGTGCGCGGCTCGATGCCCATATCCGCGCGCTCAACCGGCGCCGGCGCGAGCTGCTGGCGGCACTGGGCTGGCAACTGGCAGGGCTGGTCAGCGGCACGCTGGAGATCTGGCTGGCGCTGATGCTGCTGGGCCATCCGGTGCCGGTCTGGCAGGCGCTGGCGATCGAATCGCTGACCCAGGCCGCGCGCCACGTGGCCTTCTTCGTGCCGGCCGGGCTGGGCGTGCAGGAAGCGGTGGTGATGCTGCTGGGGCAGGTGCTGGGGATGGATGCGCAGGTCTCGCTGGCGCTGGCGCTGGTCAAGCGCGCGCGCGAGATCCTGTTCGGCGTGCCCGCGCTGCTGTCATGGCAATGGGTGGAGCTGCGCCACTGGCGGCGCAGCCGGCACACGGGCCACGCCTCGCCCTGATGGCGTGCGGCGCTCAGGCGTCAGACGCCTGGCGCGCGTTATGGGTGGTCAGGTACTTCACCAGCCCGTCGACCCCGCTGCGCGCGACGATGTCCGCAAACTGCTTGCGATACACCTCGATCAGCCACGCCCCCATCATATTGATGTCATAGATCTTCCAGCCGTTGGCTGTGCGCTGCAGCCGGTAATCGATCTGCATCTCGTCGGCATTGTTGATCACACGCGTCTGCACCACCACATCGGTGGCGCCGCTGCCGGACTTGACCGGCTGGTAGCGGAACTTGACGCTCTGCTCGCGCAGTTGCGCCAGCGACACCGCATAGCTGCGCACGAGCAGCATCTGGAACTGCTCATGGAGCTGTTGCTGCTGCTCCGGCGTGGCCGTGCGCCAGGCACTGCCCAGCGCCAGCCGCGTGGTGCGCTGGAAATCCGTGTAGGGCAGGAACTGCTTCTGCACCACCGCGGTAATCTTGGCGAGGTCGCCGGCGCGGGTGTCGGGATTGGACTGGATGGTGCCGATCACGCCCTCCACCGCGGCCTGCACCAGCCGCTCGGGGCTGGCGCGCAGGTCGCCGGGCTGGACTGCCTGGGCGTGCGCTACGGAAACCATGGCCACCGCCGCAAGCGGCGCCAGGGGAAGCAAACCGTGAATCGTCATCGATATGAGAACCAGGAAGGACGGTGAAGCGGCGCCGGCGCTGCAGCGCCGATGCCAGGCTGACAGTTTATAGCGGATCGGCCTGAATCGCGGATGCCCGGGCCGCGCATGCCGCATGCGCCACGCTGCCAGCCGATATACTCGCGGTTCGTGCTCCTTCCGGATCCGCCCATGCTGACTTCGCTGCTGACACGCATTGTCCGGCTTGCCACTGCCTGGCCGTGGCGCGTCATCATCCTGGCGGCATTGCTGACCGCCGTCAGCGGCGTCTACGTGGCCCGCAACTTTGCGATCAACACCGACATCGGCCGCCTGCTGGAATCCGACGCCCCCTGGGCGGTGCGCGATGCCGCCATCGGCGACGCCTTTCCCCAGCGCAACCAGTTGATCCTGGCGGTGGTGCAGGCGCCCGCGACCGAGCTGGCCGATGCCGCCGCCGACGCGCTGGCCGAGGCGCTGCGCCGCCAGCCGGCACGCTTCACCGCGGTCAGCCAGCCCGGCGGCGGTGCGTTCTTCGCGCGCAACGGATTGCTGTTCGCCAGCACCGATGAAGTGCGCCAGCTCACGCAACAGCTGATGCAGGCGCGCCCGCTCGTCAACGCGCTCGCGCATGACCCGACCCTGCGCGGCCTGTCCGATCTCCTCGCCACCACGCTGGCTCTGCCGCTGCAGATGGGGCAGGTAAAGCTGGGCGACATGGCCAGGCTGCTGGGCAGCAGTGCACGGACACTGGACCAGGTGCTGGCCGGCAAGCCCGTCGCGCTGTCCTGGGCAGGGCTGCTCGACGACAGCCTCAAGCCCGGGCCCGATGGCCAGGTCTACAGCTACATCGCGCTCAGCCCCGTGCTGGACTACAGCGACCTGCAGGCCGGGGCCGCCGCCTCGCGCGCGATCCGGCAGGCGGCGGCCGAGCTGCAGCTGGCGCAGCGCTACCAGGCCACGGTGCGGCTGACCGGCCCGCAGGCGCTGGCCGACGATGAATTCGCCTCGGTCAGCGACGGCGCCGTGCTCAACGGCGTGCTGACGGTGCTGGTGGTGGTGCTGATCCTGTGGCTGGCCTTGCGCTCGGCGCGGCTGATCGTTGCGGTGCTGGCCAGCCTGTTTGCCGGGCTGCTCATCACCGCCGCGCTGGGGCTGGCCATGGTTGGCGCGCTGAACATGATCTCGGTGGCGTTCGCGGTGCTGTTCGTCGGGCTGGGGGTGGACTTCGGCATCCAGTTCGGCGTGCGCTACCGCGCCGAGCGCCATGACCGCGACCATATCGTCGAAGCGCTGGGGCTGGCCGCGCGCGCGGTGGGCGCTCCGCTGGCGCTGGCGGCCGCGGCCACGGCGGCGGCGTTCTTCTGCTTCCTGCCCACCGACTACCGCGGCGTGGCCGAGCTGGGGCTGATCGCCGGCGTGGGCATGATGGTGGCATTCGCCACCACCTTCACGCTGCTGCCGGCGCTGATCTGCGTGCTCAAGCCCGGCGGCGAGCCCGAGGCGCCGGGCTTCGCGTGGCTGGCGCCCGCGGACCGGTTCTTCGACCGCTATCGCAAGCCGGTGCTGCTGGTCACCCTGCTCGCGATCCTGGCAGGCGCGCCGCTGCTGCCGCACCTGCGCTTTGACTTCGACCCGCTGCACCTGAAGGACCCCAGGTCCGAATCGATGGCCACGCTGCTGGCGCTCAAGGACGCGCCGCAGGCCGGCACCGACGATGTCAGCGTGCTGGCGCCTTCGCTGCCGGCCGCGCGCGATCTGGCCGGCAAGCTGGCGGCGCTGCCCGAGGTGGCGCGCGCGGTCACGCTGCAGACTTTCATCCCCGCAGACCAGCCGCCCAAGCTGCAGGCCATCGGCCAGGCCTCGGCCGCGCTGATGCCGGCGCTGACGCAGCCCACCGCCACGCCCGCCACCGACAGCGCGCGCGTCAGTGCGCTGCGCAATGCCGCGCGGCAGCTGGCCATCGCCGCCGACGAGCATCCCGGTCCGGGCGCGGCCGAAGCCGCGCACCTGTCCGCCACGCTGAAGCAGCTGGCGGCCGCCGACGCCGCCACGCGCGACCGCGCCGAGCGCGCCATCGCCGTGCCGCTGCAGCTGGCGCTGGCACGGCTGAAGCTGGCGCTGGGCCCGCAACCCGTCAGCGAGCAGACGCTGCCGCCCGAACTGGTGCGCGACTGGATCACGCCGGACGGGCGCGCGCTGGTCAACGTCAGCCCGAAGCTGCCGCCGCCCGCCAGCGCACAGCGCGAGGCCGCGCTGGACCGCTTCATCACCGCGGTGCAGCGCGTGGAGCCGACCGCCACCGGCGGGCCGATCGCGATCCGCGGCTCGGCCGATACCATCATGGCCGCCTTTGCGCAGGCCGGCATCTGGGCGGTGGTGTCAATCACCATCCTGCTATGGATCACGCTGCGCCGCTTCGGCGATGTGCTGCGCACGCTGATACCGCTGCTGGTTTCGGCCATCGTCACGCTGGAATTGTGCGTGCTGTTCGGCATTGCGCTGAACTTTGCCAACGTGATCGCGCTGCCGCTGCTGCTGGGCGTGGGCGTCGCGTTCAAGATCTACTACGTGATTGCCTGGCGGCACGGCAAGACCCAGCTGCTGCAGTCCAGCCTGACGCACGCCGTGCTGTACAGCGCGGCCACCACCGCCACCGCTTTCGGCAGCCTGTGGCTGTCGCAGCATCCCGGCACCGCCAGCATGGGCAAGCTGCTGGCGCTGGCACTGGCGTGCACGCTGGTCGGCGCGGTGTTCTTCCAGCCGATCCTGATGGGCCGCCCGCGCGAAGGCGCCCATCACAAACATGACAAGGCCGCCCGGTCATAATCACAAACCCGATGCGGCCGACCCCGACCCCCTTCGTACAATGCCTTTACGCCAGCGCGCTACATCCGTTGCCACCACCGCCATTGCCGCCGCCCTGCTCGCCGGCTGCGCCACCGGCCCGCAAGCCAGTCCCGACGATCCGCTCGAGCCGATGAACCGCGCGGTCTTCACCGTCAACGACAAGCTCGACCAGTACGTGGCCGTGCCGGTGGCCAAGGGCTACAAGGCGGTCACGCCGGAGCC
Organism: Cupriavidus sp. FW305-27; assembly: GCF_058787995.1. Taxonomy (NCBI): domain Bacteria; kingdom Pseudomonadati; phylum Pseudomonadota; class Betaproteobacteria; order Burkholderiales; family Burkholderiaceae; genus Cupriavidus; species Cupriavidus sp. FW305-27. The sequence continues at coordinate 48,961 of NZ_JBYTAG010000051.1, read as the reverse complement.
GGTGCGCACCGCGGTCACCAATTTCTATTCGAACATCGCGGACATCGGCAACTTTGCCAACAACCTGCTGCAGGGCAAGGGCGTTGAGGCAGCGGAGAGCTTCATGCGGGTCGCGATCAATTCCGTGCTGGGTATCGGCGGACTGATCGACATCGCCACGCCCGCCGGGCTGCAGAAGCATTCGCAGGATTTCGGCCTGACGCTGGGCACGTGGGGCGTGCCGTCGGGACCCTACCTGGTGCTGCCGCTGTTCGGCCCCAGCTCATTCCGCGACGGCGTGGGCCTGTATGTGAATTTCCAGTTCGACCCGACCACCTATGCCGAGCCGGCGGTGCGCAATTCGCTGTTCGGGATGAACGTGGTGGACGTGCGCACCAACCTGCTGGGCGCCACCGACCTGCTGAAGCTGGCGGCGCTGGACAAGTACGCCTTTGTGCGCGATGCCTACCTGCAGCGGCGCCGCTACCTGCTGGGAGAGAACACGTCGCTGCCGGACTACGACGAAGACGACGACGGCGGCACGGCCGCAGCACCCGCCGCGGAGGCGCCGGCGGGCACGCCTGCGCCCGCGCAGCCGCAGGCGCCGCGCTGACGCGGGGTCTTAGCCGCCGATCCCCAGCAGCACCACCTCGAAGGTAAGCGTGGCGTTCGGCGGAATCGTGCCCGGCACGCCGCGCGCGCCGTAGGCCGTGGCCGGCGGGCAGGTCAGCTTGGCCTTGCCGCCCACCTGCATCGCCTGCACCCCTTCGGTCCAGCACGGGATCACGCGGTTGAGCGGGAACGAGATCGGCTGGCCGCGCTTGTACGAGCTGTCAAACTCGGTGCCGTCGGCCAGCGTGCCGCGGTAGTGGACCTGCACCGAGTCGGTGGCCTTGGGCGAGGCGCCATTGCCCTTGATCAGGTGCTGGATGGTCATGCCCGACGCCAGCGTCTGCGGCGCCGCAGCGGGTGCGGCCGGGGCCGAGGCGGCCGGGGCGGCAGCGGAGGCGGCGCAGGCCAAGGTCAGGGTGCCGAGGAAAAGCGCAAGTGTTTTCATGGGAAACCTGGTCGTGAGGTCGTGATTGGGGATGCGGCAGTTTAACCGACACACGGCAACGATATGGCGGCAGCGGCATATAGCGCACAACGCACCCCGGCCGTGCGCCTTGCGGCAGGCATGGTGCGGCGCACCCCGCCGCATCCGTTACACGGGGCGTTTTGCCGTCTACGATGGTTCGTGACAGCCCCGCTGCCGCGGGCGCACGGAGATTGCCATGGCACTCACGGATTCACGGGACCTTCCGGTCTCGACCCAGAACGCCCGCTCGGTCGAGCAGTATGAGACCGCCCTGCAACTGCTGAACGGCTACTACGGCGACCCGCTCGCCGCCATCGACACGGCGCTGGCCGCCGACCCCGACTTCGCCATGGGCCACGCGCTGCGCGCCGCGCTGATGGTCACCTCTGGCGACGGCATGGCCGAGCCCATGCTGCGCCAGAGCGTCGAAGCCGGCGAAGCCCGGCACGCCCGCGCCAACGACCGCGAGCGCCGCCACATCGCCGCGGCACGGGCCTGGCTGGACGGCGAGTTCGAGCGCTCGGTCCGGCTCTACGGCGATATCGTGATCGACTATCCACGCGACCTGCTGGCGATCCAGACCGCGCATCTCGGCGACTTCCTGCTGGGGCAGTCATCGATGCTGCGCGACCGCGTGGCGCAGGCGCTGCCGCACTGGGATGCCGGCATGCCGGGCTACGGCTACCTGCTCGGCATGCATGCCTTCGGCCTGGAAGAAACCCAGCTCTACGAGCGCGCCGAGGAAAGCGGCCGGCGCGCGCTCGAGCTCAATCCGCGCGACCCGTGGGCCGTGCACGCGGTGGCGCACGTGATGGAGATGCAGGGCCGGCTGGACGACGGTATCGCCTGGCTGGACGGGCGCCGCGACGACTGGTCCGACGACAATATGCTGGCCGTGCACAACTGGTGGCACCTGGCATTGTTCCAGCTGGAAGCGGGCAGGACCGACGAGGTGCTGGCGCTGTACGACCGCTATATCAAGCGCCCCGCGCCGGCGATCGCGCTGGACCTGGTGGATGCCTCCGCGCTGCTGTGGCGGCTGCACCTGCGCGGCGTGGACGTGGGCCGGCGCTGGCAGCCGGTGGCGGACGACTGGCTCGGCCGCGGCGCGGCCGGCTACTACGCCTTCAACGATGTCCATGCCGTGATGGCCAGCCTGGGCGCGCACCGGCCCGCTGCCGCCGACCAGGTCCGCGCCGCGCTGGAGCGCGCCGCCCTGGGCAACGGCACCAATGCCATGATGTCGCGCGATGTGGGGCTGCCGGTGGCCGATGCCCTGATCGCGTTCGACCAGGGCGATTACAGCACCGCCATCGACCTGTTGATGCCGGTGCGCCTGATCGCCCACCGCTTCGGCGGCAGCCATGCACAGCGCGACATCGTCAGCCTGACCCTGCTCGAGGCGGCGCTGCGCGGCCGCCGCAGCAACCTGGCGATCGCGCTCACGGCCGAACGCGCCGCGCTCAAGCCCATGAGTCCTAGCCTGCACCGGCTGGTGCAGCGCGCCGACTCGTGCCGCGCATAAGTCTCCCTGCCGCGGCCGGGATCGGCGCCTATACTGCACCTGTCCTGACCGGAGACCACCCATGCCCAGCTTCCGCGCCCTGTTCCGCCCCGCCCTCTTTGCCGCCAGCGCCGCGCTGGCACTGGCGGCCGTGCCGGCCATTGCCCATCACGGCTGGTCCACCTACGACGAGACCAAGCCGCTGACGCTGACCGGCAAGATCGTCGAGAGCCACTACGAGAACCCCCACGCGCATATCCGCATCGATGCCGGCGGCAAGCGCTGGCTGGCCGTGCTGGCACCCGTGTCGCGGATGGAGGCGCGCGGCGCCACCGCCGACAAGGTGGCCGTGGGGCGCGAGGTCACGCTGGTCGGCTACGCCAGCAAGGAAAAGGCCGACGAGCTGCGCGCCGAGCGCATCACCGTGGACGGCAAGACCGTCGAGTTGCGCTGAGCGGGCGCGCGCCGCATGTCGGTGCTGTTCGCGCAATGGACGGAATGGGCCGGCGCGCTGGCGCGGCTGCCGTTCCCGATGGCCCTGCGCAGTTCGGCCTGGGCCTATCCCGCGGTAGAGATCGTCCACCTGACCGGCATGGCGCTGCTGTTCGGCTCCATCTTCGTGGTCGACATGCGCCTGGCCGGGCTCGGCCGGCGGCTGCCGGTGAGCCTGCTGTTGCGCCATGCGCTGCCCTTCACCGTCGGCGCCTTCATTGCGGTCGCGGCCAGCGGCGTGCTGCTGTTCCTGGCCCATGCCGATGAGCTGGCCGCCAATCCCGCGTTCCTGGCCAAGCTGTGCCTGATTGCACTGGCGCTGGCCAATGTGCTGTGGTTCCACTTCGGTCCCTATCGCAGCCTGCATGCCGGGCAACCGGGCTGGGACAGCGGCGTCGCGCCGCCGGCCGGCGCGCGCGTCAGCGCCATTGTCTCGATGGTGACGTGGTCGCTGGTGATCTGCGCCGGGCGTCTGATTGCTTATGTCTGATGGCCGCGGGACTCACGGCGGCGCCGGAGACAGCATCCCCAGCATGGCTACCAGGGCCATCACCAGCGCGGCGGCACACGCCTCCAGCAGCAGGCTGCGCCGCAACGCCAGCGTCGCCGCCCGATGCTCCCCGGCCTGCACCGCCAACGCCAGCCGCGGGCTCAGGCGGAAGCGGTTCGCGGCAGCCAGGCCAAGCATCGCCACGAACAGCGCGAGTTTTGCGACAAGCAGCCCGCCATAGGACATCGGCGCAAGATCCGGCAGCGCCGGGCCCACGATGAACCAGTAGTTGAGCGCGCCGGTCAGCAGCAGCGTGGCAACAATGATGGTGCCGATACGGGCAAACCCGTTCGAGGTGCGGCTCAGCAGCACCACCGCCGCCCGGTCCGATACCGGCCGCGCCAGCGACAGCAGCACGAACGCGGCCAACGCGCCGACCCAGGCGCCGGCGGCCAGCAGGTGCGCCACGTCGGCGCTCAGGTGGAGATAGCGCAAGGCGCCCTCATGCATCGCGCCGTGGCCGCCCCAGGCCAGCGTCGCCAGCGCAATCCCGCCGAACCCGGCCAGCGCAGTGAAGCGCGCGCCCGGCCGCCTGCGCCAGGACACGCAGGCCAGCACAAACAGCAGCAGGGCCGCCAGGCGCACCGACCACGCCAGCCCGAAATCCGTCCCTGTGACGATCATGGCGAAGACGTGGGCCTGCAACGCGGCGTAGTCGGACTCCCCTGTCATGGCCAGCGCCATCACCACAAGGGCAGCCAGCGAAAGCCCGATGCCGGCGATGGCGCAGCCCAGCGCAAGCGCCTGGCAACGCTTTGCAAAGCGTGAGGCCCGTTCCCCCCGATGCAGCGCATAGGTGCAGAACAGCGGCAGCCCGAACAGCAAGGCCAGGTCGAAATAGAGCGCCAGGCGCAGCCCGGCGGCCACCCAGTCCGGCTGCTGCAATCACTTCACCGTGAAGGCAATCTTGCCGTTGACGGGATGGGTATCGGACGACACCGCCCGCCAGTCCACCCGATAGCTGCCCGGCGGCAGCGGCTGCGTGGGCGTGATCACCATGGTCTTGGGGTCGTCGCTGCCGGAGACTTTCACGGCCATTTTCATCGGCGCATGGTCAGCCATGCCCGGCATGCCGGTCATCACCAGGTTGGCGCCGGAAAACTGGGTGACCAGGCTCTCGGAGAACTGCAGTTCGATCTTCTGCGGCGCGGCCACCTCGGCCTTGTCCGCCGGCGTGGACGACACCAGCTTCGGGTGCGCGAAGGCGATGCTGCTGGCCAGCGCGGCGGTTGCGGCAAGCAGGGTCTGGATCAGGGGGCGATTGGCATGCATGGTTGTCTCCGCTTGGGGATGATGAAGTTGTGGTGTCAGAACCAGACCCGGACACCGGCGACGAAACGCGTTTCGCCCGCCTTGCCGCCAGAGGTCCGGATCATGTCGGCGGTATTGCCGAAGGTCTGGTAGCGCTCCACGCCGATATACGGCGCGAACTGCCGGCTGAACTCATAGCGCAGCCGCAGCCCCACGGTGCCGTTGGACAAGCCGCTGCCGATGCCCACCTCCGGGTCGTTCTTGCCATAGAGGTTGGCTTCGATGCGTGGTTGCAGGATCAGGCGCTGCGTCAGCAGCAATTCGTATTCGGCGGACAGCCGCAGCGCGGTGCGGCCGCTGGTGCCGACATAGGCAGTGGCATCGACCTCGAACCAGTACGGCGCCAGCCCCTGCACCCCGAACGCCAGCCAGTTGCGCGCCGGGCGCCCGCTGCCGGTGTCGTTGCGCAGGCCCAGTTGCGTATCCCAGTAGCTGGCCACGGCGTGTCCCCACAGCAGCTCGGTGCGGGCCTCGTGCAGCTTGCCCTTCGACGCTTCGCCCTCGGCCTTGAGCACCAGCTTGTCGTAGCTGTTGCCGAACCACGCCTGCGCTTCATAGGCGGCGGCATTGCTGCCATTGGCGTGGGCCCACTCCAGGCGGTCGACCAGCACCGAGGCGAACAGGTGCTCGTCGGCCATCACCAGCTGGCGTTTGTCGCCCAGCGCGTACTTGCCGACGCCCAGCTGGTAGCCGCCGGAATAGGCATGCGGATCGCGGGCGTCGGGCGGCGCGCTGCCGCCCTGCATCTTCATGTCGCCGTGGTCCATGGCAGGGGCGGCCATGCCCTGCGTGTCCGGCGTCGGCGCACCGCCACCGTCCATGGTCTGGATCCCGTCCTGCTCCATGCCCTGCATCTGCCCATGGTCCATGCCCTGCATGGCGGCCGGGGCATCGTGCTGGTGCGCATGGCCGGCATGCGGGTCCTGCGCCTGGGCTGCGCCGATTGCGGTCAAGGCCAGCGCCACGGCCAGTATCGTCTTCTTGTGCCTGTGCATGGAGATTGCGAATTCAGGTTGAACCATCACGCCACCACCACTTCGCGGAACATGCCCGCATCCATATGCAGCATCAGGTGGCAATGCCAGGCCCAGCGTCCCAGCGCATCGGCGGTGACCAGGAAGCTGATGCGCTGCGCCGGCTGCACCGGGATGGTGTGGCGCCGCGCCTGGAAGCTGCCGTCCGGCGTTTCCAGCTCGCTCCACATGCCATGCAGGTGCATGGGGTGGGTCATCATGGTGTCGTTGTGCAGGATCACGCGCAGCCGTTCGCCGTGCTTGAAGTGGATCGGCGTCGACTTGCCGAACTCGACGCCGTCGAAGGACCAGGTGTAGCGCTCCATATTGCCGGTCAGGTGCAGCTCGACCTCGCGCCCGGGGCCGCGCGCATCCATGGCGCCGCCGATGGTGTGCTGGTCGGCCAGGGTCAGCACGCGCCTGCCGTTGTTGCGCAGGCCGATGCCGGGATCGTCCAGGTTGGTGCGGGCCATGTCGACGCGCATGTCGGTGCCCGGACCGTATTCGGTGCGGGCGTGGCGGGCGGTCTTGCTGGGGACCTTGAGCGGGTCGGCGGCGGCCATGGCGTGCTGGCTGTGGTCCATGCCGGCGTGGTCCATGCCCTGCATCGGCGTGGCGCCGTGCTGCATGCCGCCGTGTCCCGCATGACCGCCATGCCCGCCGTTGCCCGTCATCGCGCCCATCATGTCGGTCATGGTCAGCCATTCGGCCCGGTCTAGCGCGGGCACCGGCGCCGCCAGCCCTTCCCTGACCGCCAGCGTGCCGCGCGCATAGCCGGTACGGTCCATCGATTGCGCGAACAGCGTGTAAGCGTCGTCGCGCGGTTCGACAATCGCATCGCAGGTCTCGCCGGGGCCGAAGCGGAATTCATCGACCGTGACCGGTTCGATATCCTGGCCGTCGACCTGCACCACCCGCAGCTTCAGCCCGGGGATGCGCACGTCATAGAAGGTGTTGCCCGAGCCGTTGATAAAGCGCAGGCGCACGGTCTCGCCACGCCGGAACAGCCCAGTCCAGTTGCCGGCCGGCGTGACGCCGTTGGCCAGGTGCGTGAGCGTGGCGCTGGACAGGTCGGCCAGGTCGGTCGGGCTCATCCGCATCTGGTTCCACATGCTGCGCTTGTCCAGCGCCTGCTTCAGCCCGTCGCGCGAGACGTCGCGGAAGAAGTCGACCACGGTCGGCTGGTTGTAGTTGTAGTAGTCGCCCTGGACCTTGAGCTTGGTCAGCACCCGCATCGGATCTTCGTCGGTCCAGTCCGACAGCAGCACGGTGTGGTCGCGGTCGGCCCGCACACTTTCCTGGCCCGTGGCCGGATCGATGACGATGCCGCCGTACACACCGGTCATTTCCTGGAAGCCCGAATGCGAGTGGTACCAGTAGCTGCCGGTCTGCGCGACCTTGAAGCGGTAGGTGAAGGTCTGGCCGGGCGGGATGCCGGCAAAGCTGATGCCCGGCACGCCGTCCATCTCAAACGGCAGGATGATGCCGTGCCAGTGGATCGAAGTGGCCTCGCGCAGGCGGTTGGTCACGCGGATGGTGACCGTGTCGCCCTCGCGCCAGCGCAGCGTCGGGCCGGGCAGCATGCCGTTGATGGTGGTGGCAATGGCCGGCTTGCCGGTAAAGTTGACCAGCGACTCGCCGATCACCAGGTCGAACTCGGTGCCGCGCAGGACCGGCGCCGAGCCGGAGCCGGCCGGGGCAGCCTGCCCGGCGCGCTGGCCCACATGCTGCGCCCACGCGCTGCCGCCGACGCCAGCAAGGCTGGCCACCACGCCGCCGGCAACCAGCCCTTGCACGAAGCGGCGGCGGGGTAAATCGGGCAGCACAAGGCGGGTACTGGGGTGGCGTCGCATGTCATCAGTCCTGGTAGAAAGCATGCCAAGCGTAGCCAAGGCCACCCTACGCACGTCTGACCGGAACATGACATTGCGGTAATCTTCCGGTCATGTTGGCGCCCGCGTTGCCGGCGTAGAGTTGCCGGACCCTGCCCAAAGGGCCGATCGATCAAGGAAAGTGCTGTGAAACTGCTAGTGGTGGAGGACGAGTCCAAGACCGGCGAATACCTGCGCCAGGGGCTGACCGAGGCGGGCTTTGTCGTCGACCTGGTGGCCAACGGGCTGGACGGCCAGCATCTGGCGATGACCGAGCCCTATGACCTGGTCATCCTGGACGTGATGCTGCCGGACGTAGATGGCTGGCGCATCGTGCAGGCGCTGCGCGCGGCGGAGATCGCCGTGCCGGTGCTGTTCCTGACCGCGCGCGACAGCGTGGCCGACCGCGTCAAGGGGCTGGAGCTGGGTGCGGACGACTACCTGGTCAAGCCCTTCGCCTTTTCCGAGTTGCTCGCGCGGGTGCGCACGCTGCTGCGCCGGGGCACGGCGCAGATGGCGCTGGACCGCATCCAGGTGGCCGACCTGGTGCTGGACCTGGGCCGCCGCCGGGCCACGCGCGCCGGGCGCCGCATCACGCTGACCAGCAAGGAATTCGCCTTGCTGGAACTGCTGGCGCGCCGCCGCGGCGAAGTGCTGCCGCGCTCCTTGATCGCCTCGCAGGTGTGGGACATGAACTTCGACAGCGACAGCAATGTCATCGACGTCGCCATCCGGCGCCTGCGCGCGAAGATCGACGATGAGTTCGAGCCCAAGCTGATCCAGACCGTGCGCGGCATGGGCTATGTGCTGGAAGCCCCCGAGGCAGCGGAGAACGCTGAATGAAGGTCCGGATGTCGCTGACGGCACGGCTCACCATCCTGTTCTCGCTGTCGTCGGCCGCGGTGCTGCTGGGGCTGGGCGTGCTGATCTGGCTGGCGATCGACAATCATTTCGCCGACGAGGACTACGCCGTGCTGGGCGACAACGTGCGGCTGATCCAGAAGATCGCGGCCGAAGGCCCGGCGGCGTCGCTGGCGCAACGACTGGGCCCGGTGCTGGAACACCATGCCGGCTTCGTCGCCGAGGTGCGCGCCGCGGACGGCAAGCGCCTGTATGCCACGCAGGACTTCGATTTCGGCATGGCCCTGGCCGCCGCCGCGCAACTGCCGGCGCAGCGGCATGCCTTCACCTGGGAACAGGGTGGCCAGACCTACCGCGGCATGCGTGCGCTGGCGCAGGTGCCGCCCGGACAGCCGGGGCCGCTGCAGGTCGTGGTCGGCATGGACACGGCACTGCATGCCCACTTCATGCACGCCTTCCGCCAGTCGCTGGCCTTCTACGCCGCGCTGGCCGCGCTGGCGAGCGGGCTGCTGGGCTGGTGGGCCGCGCGCCGCGGGCTCTCGCCATTGCGCACCATGGCCTCGCGCGCGCGCACTGTCACCGCGCACAAGCTCGACGAGCGCATGCCGGTCGATGCCGTGCCGGTGGAAATGGCCGACCTGGCCGCGACGCTCAACGCCATGCTGGAACGCCTGCAGCGCGATTTCGCGCGCCTGTCGGAGTTCTCATCGGACCTGGCGCACGAGCTGCGCACGCCGATCACCAACCTGATGACGCAAACCCAGGTGGTGCTGTCGCAGCCGCGCGATGCGGACAAGTACCGCGACGTGCTGGCGTCCAACGTGGAAGAGCTGCAGCGGCTGTCGCGCATGGTGTCGGACATGCTCTACCTGGCGAAGATGGAGCACGGCATCACCCTGCCGAACGCCGAGCCGATCGAGGTCGCTGATGAGGTCGCTGCGCTGTTCGATTTCTACGATGCGTTGGCTGAGGACAAGGGTGTGCGCATGGCCGTGCGCGGCAGTGGCCGCATCACCGGAGACCGGCTGATGCTGCGGCGGGCGCTGAGCAACCTGCTGTCGAATGCGCTGCGGCATACGCCGGCGGGCAAGGGCATTGTGGTGGAGATCTTGCCCGCTGCCGAACGGGTGACGGTGGTCGTCGAGAACGAAGGCGAGACCATCCGGCCTGAACTGCTGCCCTCGCTGTTTGACCGGTTCTTCCGCGCGGACAAGTCGCGGGCGCGGCCCGAGTCCGATGGTGCGGGGCTGGGGCTGGGTCTGGCGATCACGCAGGCGATTGTGGCTGCGCATGGCGGGGGCATTGGAGTGGAGTCGGAGGGGGGGCGGACGCGCTTTGTCCTGACGTTCAGGGCGTAGGGAATGAGGGAGACTGCGCCGTGCCAGCGCTGATCGCATCCGCCGGCAACCCAGGCAGCATGGCGCGTATCGCGGGGACGAGCTCCCGCGTGAGCACCGTCCGCGTGATCCGGGCAATGTCTTCGGCAAGGTCGGACCATTCCGCCATTCGGCAAAGCAGGTAAAAATCGCGCTGGCCCAGCCGCGATGGCGGGATCGGCACCAGCTCGACCTGATCCAGCCACACCCGCGATTGCCAGAGGCAAAGGGGCGTGCTGACGGCCCACCCAAGTCCCGCAGCCACCAGGCTCAGCAGCGGATCGGTCGCATCGAACTCGAATCGACGTGCCGCTTCCACGCCGATGTGGCGCAGGTATCGCTCGACTTGCTGGCCGATGACCGAGCGCTGCGTGTACCGGATCAGCGGCAGATCGCCGACACGGTCGGCGAGGTCTTGCGCCTTGGACAACGGCATTACATGGCTGCCTTTGGGAAATACGGCCACCCAGCTTTCGGAAAACAGAAGTCGCTGGGCAATGCGTGCTTCGGCTACCGGCACTTCGGTGCAGATCGCCAGGTCCAGCTCCCGGCCCAGCAGCTGGGCATTCAGGCCCGGGGTCAGGCCAGACCATAGCTGCATTTGCCTGGCAGACCCTGACAGCCCGCGAATCAACGCCGGCCCCAACGTCGCTGCAAAGGAGTCCACACAACCGAGCCGTATCTGGGCGTGGTCCAGCCGCACGCGCTTGCGCAACTCCTCATCCACATGCCGGGCCTCGGCCAGCAGGCGGTCCGCCATCTCCAGCAGGATGTTCCCTGCGCGCGTGGGCCTGGCAGGCCGCACTTCCCTGTCGAACAGCTGGATCCCGTATTCGACTTCGAGTGAGCGGATCATCTGGCTGACCGCGCTTTGGCTGACGCCGAGCCCTTGTGCGGCAAGGGCCATGGAACCGGATTCACAGACAGCCATAAAGACCTGTAGCGCGTGCAGGTCGGGCACGCGCGCGCGGCGCCGGGTCGGGGAAATCGCGGAGGGCATCGGAGCGGACTTGGCCATGTGCTTGCCTGCAACAGGGAGCGGTGTCGGCCACTATAACTTAAGCAAATCTAAATTTTTCTATAAATATCTCTTCAACTAAGGCTCCGGGGCTGCCGTCGCTCCTAGGCTTGCATCCAGTTCTGATCCCACCAGGAAATCTCCATGCAAAGCTACGACGCGATCGTTATCGGAGCCGGCGTGATCGGCAGTTCCGTCGCCTGCCATCTCGCCCGCCAGGGCTGCACTAACGTGCTCGTGCTCGAGCGCATGCAGATCGGTACAGGAACCACCTCCCAATCCAGCGGCATTCTGCGGACGCACTACTCGGTCATCGAGAACGTCCGGCTGGCGCAAGCGTCGTGGCAGGTGTTCAACGACTTTGCCGCTTACCTGGGCGACGAAGAGGCCTCCGCGGGCATGGTCAAGTGCGGCTACCTGATCGCCGCGCCGGATGGTCCCAGGCTGTCCCCGCTGCGTGCCTCGCTGGAAGCCCAGCAGGCACAGGGGATCGAAGTGCGGTTGCTCGATGCAAAGGAAGCGCAAAGCCTGCTTCCGATTGCCCGCTTCGACGACGCTGCGCTGATCGGCTACGAGCCGGAAGCCGGCTTTGCCGACGCTTACCTGGTCGCCACCGGCTTTGCGCGGGCGGCACGCCGCCTCGGGGTCAGGATCCTCGAAGGCGTCGGAGTCGAACGGTTGTTGCTCGACGGCGGCAAAGTCGCCGGCGTTGAAACCTCGCGAGGAACCTTCCTCGCCGGCACCGTCATCAGCACCCAGAATATCTGGGCGACCGAAATCGAGCGCTGGACCGGCATCGCCAGCCCGGTCGTCCCCGAGCGCCATGCCGTGCTGGCACTGGAAGCGGCATCGCCCTATACGTTCCAGATGCCGGTGTACAAGGACCTCGGCTCTCCCGGCATGCTGTATTGCCGCAGTTACGGCGGCAGGCAGATGCTGGTCAGCGAGGGCACCGTCGGTGAGACGCTGTCGTCGCCGGACAACGAGCAAGGCGACATCAGCATGAATTACATGGTCGAAGTCGGCGCGCAAGTCGCCGAGCGCTTCCCCACCTATGCGGACGCCGGGATTGCTTCGTCCTGGACCGGCGTCTACGACGTGACGCCCGACTGGAACCCGGTGCTCGGGTGTCTGCCCGAGGTACCGGGTCTCGTGGTGGGTTACGGCTTCTCGGGCCACGGCTTCAAGCTGGCTCCCGCGGTCGGACGCGTGCTGGCCCAGGCAGCGCTGGGCATCGAGACCGAGATTGACATCGCCCCCTATTCCCTGGAGCGCTTCCGCAATGGTGCGCTGCTGACTGGCAAGTACGGTCTCGGCGCGGTGTCCTGAGCCCCGCGTTTGCAGTGCTGCCGATCCGGGTCGCAGGGCACCATCACTCCCCTTGTCGCGGATAGATGGTGATGGACAGGAACCTGATCGGACACCTGGTCAGGCCTACCGGGCCATGCGGTATCTCGCCGGCGAAGGTCAGGGCATCGCCGGGTTCGAGCGTATAGGTTTGCTGTCCGCAGCGATACTCGACCACGCCCTCCAGCATGTACAGGAATTCGGTGCCGGGGTGCTGGAAGGTCGGGTAGCGCTCGGTGTCGTCCTCGATCGTGATCAGGAACGGCTCAAAGGCTTTCACGGGGCCCTGGTCATAGGCCAGCAGATGATAGGTATGACCGCTCCTGGTGCCGCGCCGCACCACCTCCATCCCCGCTCCATGCCTGACATGCTGCGCGGCAGCCGACGCGCCATCGTACTTGCTGAACAGCACCGCCATTGGCACGCCCAGCGCGCGGGCGATACGGGCAAGCGTATCCATGCCGGCCATGGTGCTGCCGGTCTCGATCTTCGACAGCATCCCGCGGCTCAGGCCTGCCTGTTCCGCGACCTGGGCAATCGTCAGCCTTTCCCGCAGCCGCAGTTCGCGAATGACCATGCCCACCGATTCCTCAATGTGGGGCACGTGGGCTTCAAAAGGGGGCTCGGCATGGGTCTTCATGTGGGTCTCTCAGTCATTGACGCACCAGGAGGATGATTCCTGATGGGCACATTTGTTGCTCCACAGGAATCATCGCAGATTTGCATCCCAGCGAGCAAGTCATGCGCCTGGCGCTGCGAGGCGCATTCCAAAGTCGGAAGGAGCCGATCCATGAAGTCAGAGTTGAGTGCGCATCTTGCGGCGCCAGCCGGGGCGCTGACCCCGGCTCCGCGGTTCAACACCGTCGAAGACGCTCAAGACTATCTGCTGGCGCGCGGCGTCAGCTACGTCCTCGCGCAGTTCGTCGATATCCACGGCGTCGCCAAGGCCAAATCGGTGCCAGTGGCGCATCTTGGCTCGGTCCTGGCAGAGGGTGCGGGCTTTGCCGGCTTTGCCATCTGGGGCGTCGGCATTGAACCGCATGGCCCGGACTTCATGGCTCGCGGGGATCTCGACACCATCGGGCTGGTGCCATGGCAGCCGGGCCTGGCCCGGATCGTATGCGAAGGGCATGTCGATGGTGCGCCATGGCAGTACGACAGCCGGGTCGTCCTGAAGCGGCAGATCGCCAGGCTCTCGCAAGGTGGCTACACGCTTTATACCGGCCTCGAGCCTGAGTTTTCGCTGCTGCGCCGTGACGACAAAGGCGGCATCGGTCCGTGCGACCCGAGCGATACGCTGGCCAAGCCTTGCTACGACTACAAGGGGCTGTCGCGCACGCGTACTTTCCTGGAGCGTCTGTCCAACGGACTGCGCGCCGCGGGAATCGATGTCTACCAGATCGACCATGAAGACGCCAACGGGCAATTCGAACTGAATTACACCTTCACCGACTGCCTGACGTCTTGCGACCATTTCATCTTCTTCAAGATGGCGGCATCGGAAATCGCCAACGAGCTGGGCATGGTGTGCTCCTTCATGCCGAAGCCGTTTGCAAACCGCCCCGGCAACGGCATGCATATGCACATGTCGATCGGCGATGGCCAGCGCAACCTGTTTGCTGACAAGAGCGACCCGCGCGGGCTGGACCTGTCCCAGCTGGCCTATCACTTCCTTGGCGGGCTGCTGGCCCATGCGCCGGCGCTCACGGCGCTTTGCGCGCCCACCGTCAATTCCTACAAGCGGCTCGTGGTGGGCCGTTCCCTCACCGGCGCCACCTGGGCTCCCGCGTATATCAGCTATGGCGACAACAATCGCTCGAGCATGATCCGCATCCCCAAGGGCCGGCTGGAACTGCGGCTGCCCGATGGCGCCGCCAACCCGTATCTCGCCACAGCGGCCGTGATTGCGGCGGGGCTTGACGGCATCGACCGGAAGCTCGATCCCGGCGCACCGCGCAACACCAATCTCTATGAGTGGAGCGAGGCGCAGCTGGCCGAAGCCGGCATCGGCCTGCTACCCCAGAACCTTGGCAGCGCGCTGGATGCCCTCGAAGCCGATGCGCTGATAACCGAGGCACTGGGACCCGTTGCGCAAGAGTTCCTGAAGCTCAAGCGCATGGAGTGGCTCGAATATCAACGGCATGTCTCGGACTGGGAAGTGAAGCAGTACCTGGAATTCTTTTGAAGAAGGAATCACGCTATGTGCGGAATTGTTGCATTGTTAGTCAAGACATCTTCGCTGCGGGAAAAGCTTGGCGAGCTGATGGTGCCCATGCTGATCGGCATGACCGAGCGTGGCCCGGATTCAGCGGGATTGGCGGTGTTCTCGGCGCCTGTGGAAGAACGCCACAGGAAGATCAGCGTCTATGCCGGCTACACCGATGACGGCGAACGCTATGACTGGAATCGCCTGGCCGACGCATTGAATGCGGCCCTCGACGTGCACGCAACCGTGCAGGCACAGGGAAACCATGGCATCGTGACCTTCCGCGGCGAGCCAGAGCGCGTCAAGGACTGGATCGCCGCGAACGACCCCAAGCTGCATGTGTTCTCGACGGGCCGCAGCATCGACCTCTACAAGGACATCGGCACCCCGGCTGAAGTGGCAGCCCGTTACCGCTTCGCCGAACTCCAGGGCAGCCACCTCGTCGGCCATACCCGCATGGCCACCGAATCTGCCGTCACGCCCGATCGCGCACACCCGTTCACCGCCGGCGAGGACTTTTGCCTGGTGCATAACGGCTCCCTGTCGAATCCCAACGGCATCCGGCGCATGCTGGCGCCCCATGGCATCCACTTCGACACCGACAACGACACCGAGGCGGCAACGCGTTTCCTGGAATGGCGGCTGCGCGAAGGCGACACGCTAGAGCAGGCGCTGCAGGCAGGCTTTGATGTCCTGGATGGCTTCTACACCTTCCTGATGGGAACGCCCACGGAACTGGCGCTGATCCGCGACCCCTTCGCCTGCAAGCCCGCGGTAGTGGCCGAAAGCGACGACTACGTCGCCATCGCGTCGGAATTCCGCTCGCTGGCCCACCTGCCCGGCGTCAGGCACGCCCATGTTTTCGAACCAGCACCCGAGGAGATGTACGTATGGAAAGCGTGAAATTTGACCTCGCGGTCACGCCGCTGCGCGAAGTCAACCAGTACCTGCACAAGGACGTGCCTGCGCAAGGCGGCTTGCGCGTGCAGATCGACAACCCGAACGGCGCGCACGCGATCGCCGCCGGATTGAATGCGCCTGTCGACGTGGTCATCGAAGGCCATGCCGGCTACTACGCCGCCGGGATGAATCAAGGCGCCACCGTGACCATCAACGGCAGCGCCGGAACCGGCGTCGCCGAGAACATGATGAGCGGCAAGGTCCACGTCAAGGGCTTCGCCTCCAACGCCGCAGGCGCCACTGCCCACGGCGGGCTGCTGGTGATCGACGGCGATGCCGGCCTGCGTTGCGCGATTTCGCTGAAGGGCGCCGATATCGTCGTCGGCGGTTCCGTCGGAAGCTTCTCGGCGTTCATGGCGCAAGCGGGCAACCTGGTGGTGCTCGGCGACGCCGGCGAAGCGCTGGGCGACTCGCTCTACGAAGCCGCCATCTATGTGCGTGGCAAGGTGAAGAGCCTGGGCGCCGATTGCGAAGAGAAGACCATGGGCCCGCGCGAACGCGTGGTGCTGGCCGGCCTGCTCCACCGCGCCGGCCATGTGGATGTCGACCCGTCGTCGTTCAAGCTGTACGGGTCTGCCCGCACGCTCTACAACTTCCATGTCGATAACGCAGGAGCCTATTGATATGAATGCCCCGACCCAACTGCAGGACCTGGCATCAAGTTCCACCCAGACTCCACCGCGCTATTCCGCGACGTTCGACCCGGCTACCCTGGCCGAAATCCGGCGCGCCGCGGCCACCGGCATCTACGATATCCGTGGCGGCGGCGCCAAGCGCAAGCTGCCGCATTTCGATGACTTGCTGTTCCTGGGCGCCTCGGTCAGCCGCTATCCGCTGGAAGGCTACCGGGAGAAGTGCGGAACCGACGTCGTCCTGGGAACGCGCTACGCCAAAAAGCCGATTCACCTGAAGACGCCGGTCACCATTGCCGGCATGAGCTTCGGCGCGCTGTCCGCCCAGGCCAAGGAGGCACTGGGACGCGGCGCCACCATCGCCGGCACGAGCACGACCACGGGCGACGGAGGCATGACACCGGAGGAGCGCGGCCAGTCGCAGACGCTGGTGTACCAGTACCTGCCCTCACGCTACGGCATGAACCCCGACGACCTGCGCAAGGCTGACGCCATCGAAGTCGTGATCGGACAGGGCGCGAAACCCGGTGGCGGCGGCATGCTGCTGGGACAGAAGATCAGCGCGCGCGTGGCAAGGATGCGATGCCTTCCCGAAGGCATCGATCAACGCTCGGCATGCCGGCATCCGGACTGGACCGGCCCCGACGACCTCGAGATCAAGATCCTCGAACTGCGGGAAATTACCGACTGGGAGAAACCCATCTACGTCAAGGTTGGCGCCACCCGCCCCTACTATGACGTGGCCCTGGCGGTCAAAGCCGGCGCCGATGTGGTGGTGCTCGATGGCATGCAGGGTGGCACCGCCGCGACGCAGGAAGTGTTCATCGAGCACGTGGGCATCCCCATCCTCGCGGCCATCCGGCCCGCGGTGAAGGCGCTTCAGGACCTGGGCATGCATCGCAAGGTTCAGCTGATTGTCTCGGGCGGCATTCGCAACGGCGCGGACGTCGCCAAGGCCCTCGCCCTTGGAGCAGATGCCGTTGCCATCGGCACGGCTGCACTGGTCGCGCTGGGGGACAACGACCCGCGCCATGCCGGCGAGTACCACAAGCTCGGGACCGTTCCGGGGGCTTACGACGACTGGCATGAGGGCAAGGATCCCGCAGGCATTACCACGCAGGATCCGGAACTGGCTTCTCGCCTGGATCCGGTACAGGCCGGGCGGCGCCTGGCAAACTACTTGTCGGTCATGACGATGGAAGCGCAGATCATCGCGCGTGCCTGCGGCAAGTCGCACCTGCATAACCTGGAGCCCGAAGACCTCGTTGCACTGACCATCGAGGCGGCGGCGATGACACAGGTGCCGCTTGCCGGGACCGCGTGGGTGCCCGGGCAAGGTGGGTACTGAGTTCAAGTGGCACCCAAAAAAGCCGCCCACGCCAGTTACGGCCATTGGGGGAGCTGGCGTGGGCGCGAAGACCACCGGATGCGGCTCCAGCGGCAATACGATGCTACGCAAATCCGCCTGTGGCGACTGCCAACAATTGTGTCGGCGGCCGTAGCATGGCTTGCGGCCGATGCTGTGCCGCTCAGGCCACCGGCAATTCGATACGGAACTCCGCCCCCGCCCCAGCCGCACTGCGCACGCTGGCCTTGCCGCCATGCCGCTCGGCCACGGCCCGCACCAGCACCAGCCCCAGACCCGCGCCTTCCGGCGCGCCCTGCTGCCCCTCATGCAAGCGCGCGAACGGTTCGAACAATCGTGCCTGGTCCGCCTCGGCAATCCCCGGCCCATGGTCCTGCACGGCAACGACAAAGCTGCCCGGCTCACGCGTGAGCGAGACCGTCACGGTCCCCGCTTGCGGGCTGAACTTGATCGCATTGCTGACCAGGTTGGCGATGGCGCGCGCCAGCAGCGTCGGTTCACCCTGCAGCACCGCGGGCTCGTCAGGCAGGTCGATCTGCAGCGTCACGTCGCGGGCCTTGGCCAGTGCCCAGAGCTGGTCCGTCGCATCCAGCACCAGGCCACCCAATTCCACTTCCATGAACGCCAGGGTCTTCGACTCCGCGCGCGCCACGCTGATGAAGTCGTCGGCCAGCGTCATCGTGCGGCGTGCATGGGCGGCGATGCGTGCCAGCACGCCGCTGTCCGTGGCGACGTCGCCGGCGGCTGCCCCATCGCGCCGCGCGCGGCGCTCATGCAGCTCGATCAAGGCCAGGATCGATGCCTGCGGCGAGCGCATGTCGTGCGACAGGAAGCGCAGCATCTGCTCGCGCTGGCGCTCGGCAATGCGGATCGCGGTGATGTCGATCACGCTGACGATCAGGCCGGCCACGGCGCCGGCCTCGGCGTGCAGCGGCGCGCCATGCAGCAGGTAGCGGCGGTCGCCGCGCCCGGCCACCTCGATGCCGCCGTCGGGAACCGGGACCGGAGCGATGCGGGCGCCGGCGTGGCGGTCGTGCAGCGACTGCCAGTACGCCAGGGCCGGTGCCGGCGCGGGAAAGATTGCCTCGATCAGCGCGCGGATGGCGGCCCGCGGCGGCCCGGCCGCGCCCGGCGCATGAGCGGGCTCGCCGTCCAGCACCGCGGGCGCCAGCGCCACGCAGCGCCGGTTGGCCAGCATCACGCCGCCATCCAGGTCGCAGATCGCGGTGGCATCGGGCAGGCTTTCCAGGCCATCGGACAGGAAGCGGCGCGTGCCGCGCAGCTGCGCGCTCATGCTGTAGACGGCGCGCATGCGGCTGTCGAGCGTGGCGCCGGTATGGCGCGGCGCGGCAATCAGGCCGGGTTCGCGTTCCAGCCGCGCCAGTTCGTCGGTAAGGAAGCGCAGGGCCGCCTCCTGGCGCAACCAGCTCCACAGCGGGTAGAACAGCACGCAGCCCAGCGCCGCGGCGGCGGGTGCAAACCATAGCCGCGCCAGCGCCAGCAGCAACAGCGAGCCGCCCAGCAGGGCCGCCAGCAGCAGCCCGGTGGCCACCAGCGCGCCGCGCGGGGGCAGGCGCAGCGCGGCCAGTGCGGCCAGCAGCACCGCCAGCAGCGTGCCGCCGACCTGCCACGCGCGCGGCACCGCCACAATGGCATCGCCGTCGGTCAGCGCCTGCACGGTATTGGCCAGGATCTCCACCCCGCTCATGCCGCGGCCATCGCGCGACACCGGCGTCGGCAGCACGTCGCCCATGCCGGTGGCGAGCGCGCCGATCAGCACGGCCTTGCCGGCAAAGATGGCGGGGTTGGCGCGGCCATCCAGCACGTCGCGCGCCGACACGCGGGCAAAGGTGCCGGGCGGGCCGGCATACGGGATACGCAGGCGGCCGCTGCGCTCCCAGCCGTTGGCTTCGGTGATCCGGGCCGGCTCCTGGCGCGCGATGCCGGGCGGCTCGGCGGCGCGACCGAACGCCGCCATCACCGCGGCCAGGTGCGGCACGCCGGCGGCGGCCACCGGATGGGGCCCTTCGCTCAGATAGACCTGGCGCGCCACGCCATCGGTATCGACCACCATGTTGATATGGCCCACCGCGGCGCCCAGCCCGGCCAGCGGGTAGCGCACCAGCATGCCGGCGGGGCCGGATTCGGCCACCACCGGCAGCACCACGTTGCCGGCCCGGGCCAGGCTGCGGGCCAGCACGGCGTCGTCTTGCGGATAGCGGGTGTCGCGCTCGGACAGGATCACGTCCACGCCGATCACGCGCGGCCGGCCGGCGGCGATGCGCTCGACCAGCTGCGCCAGCACCGCGCGGCGCCACGGCCAGCGGCCGATGGCGGTGATGCTGGCGTCATCGATGCCGACGATGACGATGTCGTCGCGGGCCGGATGGTGCTGGGCGCTGATGGCGATGTCGTAGGCGGCCAGGTCGGCGCGCTCGGCCCAGCCCTGGCGCGCGGCCAGCACCACCAGGGCCAGCACGGCAGCAAGCAGCAGGCACCATTCGATCAGCGTGCGCTGCCCGAAAGCGTGCCCCGGCGCGGCCGGTGCCGGGCCTGGCGCGTCAGTTGAGCCGGATGCGGCCACCACCGTCCGGCCGGTCGCCCGACCCGATTGCGCCGCCCTGCGAGTCGCGCAGGAGGGCATTGACTTCAATGCGCTGCGGCGCGGAGAACGCCGCCGGGTCAGGTGTCACCCCCGGCGCCGCACGTGCCACGCGGATGAAATAGACGCCGGGCGCGGGGCGCGGCAGGTCAATGGCATTGGTGGTGGTGTGCTCGTCGGCCAGCAGCGTGGCAAAGCCGGCATCGGCCGACACCTGGACCCGGTAGCCCGCGCCGGCGCCGCTGCCCTCGGGCCAGCCGATATGCAGCGCGCCGCCGTCGTCCTGCAGGGTCGGCACGGGCGGCTTGGGTTCGACGCTGAACGGGACCGCGTCCGACCACGGGCCCGGCCGGCCCGCCGCATCGACGCTGCGCACGCGCCACCACCAGCGGCCCGGCACCAGCGCTTGCGTGGCGGCGGGCTCGGAGGCCGCCTGCACCACGGCGTCGCGCGTAAAGGCCGAATCGGCGGCCAGCGCCAGTTCGTAGCGCGCCGCGCTCGGCACGGTGGCCCATTCGAAGGCGACGGCTTCGGCATAGCGCACCGCATCGGCGGCAGGCTGCTGCGTGAACGGCGCCGGCGGGTTCAGCCGTACCGACACCGGTGCCTGGGCGTCATGGCCGGTCAGCTGGTGCTTGTCGATGGCACTGACGCTCAGGTACAGCGTGCCCTCGGGCAGGCCGTCGACGCGCGCGGTCGTGGCAGTGGCGCCACTGGCGGTGCCGGTCCAGACCAGTTCGCTCAGCGCCGCATCGCGCGCCACCAGCACGCGGTAGGCGGTGGCGCCCGGCACCGGCTGCCAGGCGGCCTCGAAGGACGGGCCCAGCACGGTATCGGCCGGGGGCAGCAGGGCCGGCGCCGGCAGCAGCGCCACCGGCTGCGACAGCTTGCCGCCGGCCGACACGCCGATGCCATAGCCGGCACCGACCGAAGCCGCCGCGGTCATGGCACGCTCTGCTGCCGGCCTGGCGTGGGCACCCCGCGCCGCACTGACGCCGACGCGCCCTTCCAGCACCTCGCTGCGGCTTCCTGCCGTGTCGGCCGAGACCCGGTAGCGGGTGCCGCGCACGCCGGTCACCATCATCGGCGTATGCAGCTCGAAGCGCCCGACGCCGCCGCCCTGCGGTGCCACGCGCGTATCGGCGGCACCCTTCTCGATGCGGATCACGGTGTCGGTCAGGCCGCTGCGCGCGAACATGCGCAGCCGGCTGACCGAGAGCGTGGTGGCCGGCGGCACCGTGACGCGGCTGCGGTCCGGCAACTCCAGCGTGACCGAGCCGCCCGCGGGGGTCTCGATGCGCGTGGTTTCGTCCAGCGTCATGCCGGCCTGCACCGGCCGGCCATTGGCGCGGACCGCGCCGGCCACATGGACCACACGCGCCGACGCGGCCTGCTCGGGAATCTGGCTGAGCGGGATGCGCAGGCGCGAGCCAGGCACCAGCCGGTACGGATCGGCCACGCGGTTCAGGCGCTGCAGCGTGCGCCACCCCTGCTCGGACGCCATGTAGCGCGAGGCCAGGCCGATCAGCGTATCGCCCGGCTCCACCAGGTAGATAAAATCGGCGCCTTCCGCGCCCGCGGGCCCGGCGTGCGCCGGAACCGCCATGCCGGCCAGCAGGGCCAGCGCGGCACCACCGATCACCTTACGCATCCGCCCCGGCCTCATCCGCCTCCACATCTGCCGCGGAAGCCTCTTCAAAGCGATAGCCGTGCGAGTACACGGAGGTCAGCCGCACGCCGTTCTCGGGGCGCAGCGCCAGCTTGAGGCGCAGCCGCGAGATATGCGTATCCAGCGTGCGCGAGCCCGCGCCCATGGCGCGGCCCCAGACGGCCTGCTCCATCACCTCGCGCGCCAGCAGGCGCCCGGTATTGCGGAACAGGAACAGGGCCAGCTCATATTCTCGCGGGGACAGCAGCGCCGGCTCGCCGCCGACGGTGATGGTGCGCGCGTGGGTATCGACGATGTAGTTGCCGCGCCGTATCAGCTCCACTTCCTGCGCCGCCTCGGGGTAGGCGCGGCGCAGCAGCGAACGCACGCGGGCGATCAGCTCGCCGGCGCGGATGGGCTTGAGCATGTAGTCGTCGGCGCCCACGGTGAGGCCGTCGACGATGTCGGATTCGGCGGTGCGGCTGGTGACGAACAGGATCGGCGGCATATTGCCGGACTTCTGCCGCACCCAGCTGACCAGCTCATAGCCGCTGGTGCCCGGCAATTGCCAGTCGACCAGCAACAGGTCATAGGCGCGCTCGCGCAGCGCGCGCAGAAAGTCCGCACCGTTGGCGAAGGACTCGCACTCGAAGCCGGCTTCGCTCAATATCTGCCGGATCAGTTCGGCCTGATCCGGATCATCCTCCACGGAGGCAATTCGCATACCTCTACATCCTTCTGCCAGCTTCCGACTGCAACTGCGGTCTCTGCCACGGCATGTCGACGGCTCGGCCGGCAAGTCATTCCTCATATTCACCCCCAGGGGGGCGCGGCCGTCGATCTGATCCGACGGGCCAGGCCGAAGCCCGCCGGCTGCCGCCATGTTACCCAATCGCAGGCCCTTCCGTCGAGATGCCCCGACGAGGGGTGGCGGCGGCAACTGCGCCGATCCCTCCGCGATCGTCTTTCGATCTGCATCATCCTTGCCGCCATCGCGCCGCCCGGGGCGCCGGGCGGCGCGGCCCCGGCAGGGCCTATTGCAGCATGTAGGTCTCGTACTCCAGCCGGTCCAGCTTGCGGTCCAGCAGGTACAGCGCCAGCGCCACCACCACCAGCAGCGACACCGCAAAGCCGTAGCCGTACCAGGCCGGCCCCAGGTGCAGCGTCAGCAGCGTCAGCGCGAAGTTCAGCACCACGAAGGTCGCGGTCAGCAGCAGCACCTCGCGGCGGCGGTCCAGGTAGAAGTAGATGTTGAGCACCCCCAGCAGCACCACCTGCAGGCTGGCGCCGATCACGTCCACGTACAGCAGCGGCAGGTACAGCTCGGAAATGCCCAGCAGCCGCAGCACCCACACGCCCACCGCGAACAGCAGCAGCGCGGCGATGGCCTGCACCTTGACGATCTCGTATAAACCCAGCCGGATGGTCTGGACCATGGTGTTGCGCATGTCCTCGATATGCTCGAGCGAGCTGCCGCCGCGCACCGCGTTGTAGAACGCGTCGTAGTACTCGACGAAATCGGTCTCGATGCGCACCAGGAACACCGCCATGCCCGGGATGATTGCCAGGTAGGCCAGGAACACCGGGATGTCGTAGATGATCGACGCATGCAGCGGCCCGATCACCTGCTGCCCGGTGGAGGGCGCGTACCAGAACATGAACTTGTCGATCCAGATGCCCAGGTTGTAGAGCAGGCCGATCGCCACCAGGCTGGGGTAGGCATGGCGGAGCTGGAACACCTCGAACGACATGAACTGGCGGCTGGTGTAGTTGCGGTAGATCAGCGTCACCATGCCGGTCAGCAGGCACAGCTGGCCGGCGGCGAAACCGCCCAGCAGCCCTTCCAGCCCGTGGCCGCGCAGCACCAGCGCGGCGCCGACCGAGATCGCGTAGCCCAGCAGGAAGGTCCACACGATGGCCTTGTACTGCTTCATGCTCGACAGGAAGATCGCGGCAATCCAGATATTGCTCAGCACCACGAAGCCCGCCACCATCAGCAACCGGTACAGCACCGACTGCTCGCCGAAGCTGAATACCGCGCACGCCACGCCTATGCCGCCCGACAGCACCGTCGCCAGCAGCGCCACCGCGTGGTAGTTGCTCAGGACCAGGTGGTCGCGCTTCTCGAACAACCGGTCCGAGGTGAAGCGCGTGAACGCCAGCTGCATCGGCCCGGTCAGGATCAGGCTGCCGGCGATCAGGTAGGTCACCGACACCTGGAACTGCGTGATCAGCGAGCCCGGCACCACGAAGGGCAGGCTCAGCATGCCGATCAGCAGGATGCCGACGATCGACAGGATCCATGGCCCGGAGCTGATGATGCCGGCATACGCGTAGGCGCTCAGCATGCCCGACAGGTTGTCCCGCCGCAGCATCTTGCGCAGCTCGAATCCAATGCCAGCCATGCTCAGGCTCCTCCGTGGACCGGGCAGCGCGCGGGGTTGCCGCCGCCCTGCCGCTCAGGTCCGCCATGCCCGGCGCCGTCTGCCTGCGCCATCAGCCGTTGATACAGTTCGCGGTAGCTGCCCACCATGCGGTCCTGGGTGTAGTAGCGCTCCACGCGCGCCACGCCGGCGGCCTGGGCCGCCTGCCAGCGCGCCGGGTCCTGCAGCAGCCCGAGCGCCGCCGCGGCCAGTGCCGCGGGATCGGCAATGCGCACCACCTCGCCGGCCGAGCCCAGCGCGGCGTCGTCGCCGGGCAGGCCGAACAGCAGCTCGCGGCACGAGCCCACGTCGGTGGTCACGCACGGCACGCCGGCGGCAAAGCCTTCCAGCACCACCAGCGGCAGCGCCTCGCTGATCGAGCTCAGCACCAGCACGCCCACCTGCGGCAGCAGCGCGTCGATGCGCTGGAAGCCCAGGAACTTGACCTTCTGGCCCAAGCCCAGGCTCTCGGCCAGGCTGCGGCATTCACGCGCGTAGTCGGGATCCTCGTCCTCGGGGCCGGCGATCCAGCCTTCGGCGTCGGGGTACTCGCGCACCACCGTCAGCATGGCGCGGATAAAGGTCTTGACGTCCTTGATCGGCACCACCCGGCCAATCAGGCACAGCACCGGCGGCACGCCCGGCTTGCGGCGGGCGCGCAGCGGCGCCAGGCGCGGCAGGTCGATGCCATTGGGGATGCTGCGCGTGCGCACCTCAGGCGCGCCGTCCTGCACCTGGCGGCGGCGATTGCCCTCATACAGCGCGACGATGTCGTCGCCGGCGTCGTAGCAGACCCGGCCGATGGTCTCGAAGAAGCGCACCCACAGTTCGCGGAAGTAGCTGATCTGGGAGATGTCGCGCTCGAACACATTGCGGTTGTCGCGGATCCATTGGCTCTGGAACAGGTCGATCTTGCGTTCCTTGGTGTAGATGCCGTGCTCCGACACCAGCAGCGGGCGCTGGTTGCGGTGGCGCAGCAGCGCCCCGAGAAAGCCCGCATAGCCGGTGGAAACCGTGTGGTAGACGCGCGCCGGGATCAGGTTGTCGGCAATGCGCACCAGCTGCCACAGCGGCTTGTGCATGATGCGCACGGTCCAGAAATAGTCCGTGAACGACGGGTCCGTGCAGAAGCGCCGGTATTGCTCGGTGATGGTCTGCCAGGCGCGGCGGCTGTACAGGAAGGCGTCCTCGCCCAGCGCCCCACCCTCGCGCAGCGCCGGCATCAGCTCGCGCATCATGGCGCCTGCCTCGGCCTCACGGCCCGGGTCGCGCAGCAGCTCGTGCAGGCGGTCCGAGGCGTCGAACGCCTTGGCATCGCCGGTGCTGCCCTGGACCAGCGGCGGCGGCGGGAAGTCGTACAGGTAGTGCGTTTCCAGGTGCACCACGTTGGGCGGCAGCTGGTAGGCCATGTCGCCATAGTCCTCGCGCCGGCTGCCGATAAAGACGATGCCGAAGCGCAGGTCCGGGAACGCGCGGATCATCTGGTTGACCCAGCTCGACACCCCTCCGCTCACATACGGGAAGGTGCCTTCGAGCAGCAACATGACGTCGGCCGACGTCGCTTTTACCAGGATCTTGCTCATGATTGCCAGTACCGCAGCAGGGGCCGCACCAGCGGGAGCGGCGAGGGGCTGTCAAACGATGCCATCAGCTGGCGCACCGCGGCATAGTCGCGTTCCAGGTAGGCGGCCTCGGCCAGGTGCGGCAGCACGCGTTCGCGCGCGAAGCCGAGGGATTCGGCGCGCTGCAGCCATTCACGCGCCTCGCGCGGGGCATTGCGCGCCAGCGCCAGGCGTCCGCGCATGTACCACAGCGAGGCATTGCTGTCGTCGTACTGCAGCGCCGCGCTGGCGTAGCGCTCGACCTGGCTGGCGGTGTAGCGGTAGACGTCGCCCTGCACCAGGTTCTGGTAGATCAGTTCCCAGTACAGGTCTGCCAGCCGCTTGCTGATCTCGGCGCGCTCGCTGGCGCTGTTGGCGCTCTCCAGCCGCGGCAGCTCGGCCAGGATCTGCTGGGTCAGCTGCTTCTCGGCGCCGTCCAGCATGCCGTAGGCCAGCAGCCGCACGTCGTCGACGCTGTCGGCCAGCAGTTCGCGCAGCACCGGGCTGGCGGTGCGCGCCGGCATCGACTGCATCGCCACCAGCGCGGTCATGCGCTCGGGCAGGGGCGCGCGCGCATTGCCCAGCTGCGCACGCAGGCGCGCGCCGCCGCCGTGGGTGACGCGCGACATCAGGTGCGTGACGAACTCGGGCAAGCCCACGGTGCCGATGCCGCTGGTGTCCACGCGCCGCGCGAACAGCTTCGAGAACAGGTAGCTGCCCAGGCACACCAGCGCGCCGCCCAGCGGCACGAAGAAGCAGAACAGCGCGAGAAAGCCATAGCTCCATCCGAACGGCACGCGAAAGCGCCGCGGCAGCAGGCGCCACAGCAGCAGCGCCGTCAGCGCGGCGGCCACCGCCTGCATGCCGAAGAAGGCCAGCAGCAGCGCGGTGCTGTTGCCGGCGCGCGCCAGCAGCGCCAGCGCGGCGATCTGGGCGACGAGCCCGCTGGCGCCGAGCTTAAACATGGGGCGCTTCCCCGGCCGGCAGCGTGGCCGGCGCGATCGCGCCATCCACCTGGGCCCGGCGCAGCAGCTTGACCAGCGCGTCTTCCGAGCCGGCGCCGGGCACCGCCAGCGTATAGACGCCGATGCCCGCACTGGTGAAGTCGGTGCCGAACTGCGCGCGCAGCATGTCTTCGATGCGCACCAGGTAGGCCGCCACCGCCTGCGCATCGGACAGCGGCATCAGCGTCAGCATCGCGCGGTGATGGGCGTTGACCACCGGCCACGCCACATCCAGCGCGCGCCGGCTGCGCACCACCTGCTCGAACAGCGCATCGCGCTCCGGATCCGCGTCGAACACCAGCGCCACCACCGAGCTTTCGATGCCGGTCTCGCGCCGCAGCCGCGACAGCCGCGCATAGTCCAGCGCAAACGGGTATGGGCAGGCCGGCAGCGCCGCCTGGATGGTGCGGGTGGCGCCGGCGTGCTCCACGCCGTCGGCGTAGTAGCCCAGCAGCACCATCAGCATCTGCAGGTTCTCGTAGGTCAGCGACAGGAACGGCATGCGCTCGACCACCAGCAGGCCGATCAGGTGGTCGGAGCCGGCCAGCACCGGCGCCACCGCCACGTAGCGCGTCTGCGCGCCATGCTGCAGGCCGTCGGCGCTCAGGTGCGCCAGCTGGCGCGTGTCCAGGCAGTGGCGCACCAGCGGGTCGGTGGTGTCGAGCGTGAATTCCGGGCCGATGCTGGCGACCGGGACGCCATCCACGTGCTCGCCATCGCAGGCATGGAGCGCGGCTGCCTCAAGCTGGCAGGCCTGCGCCACCACCTGCAGCATCGGCTGCGCACCGGCCAGCACCTGGCCGGTGCGCGCGGCCTCGTCCAGCGCCACGCTGCGCAGCTGCGACAGCGTGTCGCGCAGCGTGGTGGGCCGCGCCAGCAGGTCGTTTTCCAGCCGCTCATGCGAGATGCGCAGCAGGTAGTGGTTCTTGGTCAGCGCCGCCAGGCGTTCGTCCAGGTAGCGGTTCACGGCGCGGGCGCGCGCCAGGCGCGTGCCCCAGATATCGCCGAACTGTCCGGCCACCAGCACCAGCAGCAGCCCGCCGAGGAAGAACAGGCGCGGGAAGGGCCCTGCCATCACGCCGGTCTGCTGGTAGAAGTACCAGCCGCCCAGCAGCATCAGCACGCTGCCCACGCCGATCAGCGTGCCATAGCGCAGCGCCAGGATCACCGGCAGCAGCCAGGCCCACGGAAAGCCCATGCCGAGCAGCAGCGGATTCTGCGGCAGCACCAGCCACGCCAGCCCCATTGCGGCCAGCATGGCCACCACCAGTTCCACCACGGCCGCGCGCCCGCTGACCGCCGGCGCCAGCAGGCGCGCATAGCGCCCACCCAGGCCGATGCCCTGTCCTTGCCGCGCGCGATATGTCTTGTCAGCCGTATTGGCCACGCTCATCCCCTTGCTTCAACCATTGCATCGCCGCATCGGTGTGCAGCCTCTTCCTGGTGGCTTGCCGCCGCCTCAGCCTTGCATCAGCGGCGCCAGCAGGCGACGCAGCAGCTTCTGCGCGGTGCCCGACAGCGAGGCGCGGCTCCAGCCGCTGTCGCTGCCGGTGGCCGACCACACCACTTCACCGCTGCTCACGTCCAGCAGCTGCAGCGAGATGCCGACCGCGGGCTCGCCGTCCACGCCCACCTTGTAGCGCCATTCCTGCACCGCGCCGGTCAGCGCGTAGCGGGCCTTCTCGGCACGCGCCCATTCCAGCGCCTTGCCCACGGCTTCGCGCTCGGCCGGCTCGAACAGCGTTTCCGGGTTCAGGCTGGCCGGATAACGCTTCAGGCTGGCCACGCCGCCGGTCTTCAGCAGGCTCTCGGCAATCGCCTCGGCGCGCAGGCCGGCCTGCGGCGTCTCGGTGTAGTTCACGATCGGCAGCACCGCGATGGTCTCGCCGCGGGCCAGCGCCGGCGCGCGGCCGACATCCGTCACCGCACAGCCTGCCAGCCACAGGGCCGCGCCCAGCGCGCCGCACCATGCCGCCAGCCGCCTGGCCACTGTCTTGCCCGTCATTGCCGTGGTTTGCTTGTTCATCTTCATCCCCTTTTCCATGTCCTGTTGTTACCCGATCCCTGCCATCCGCTGCCGCCGGCTCAGTACAGCCAGCGATAGCGCATTCCCAGTTCCGTCAGCGGCCTGCCACCGTTGCGCGCCGCGGTCTCATGCGAGATATACAGCGCCAGGTGGTCGTTGCCGAATACCGATCCGGCCACCCCGCCCTGCACGCGGAAGTTCTGCCGTGCGCGCGTGTCGCGCAGCAGCCCCACTTCACCGAACGGCCGCCACTTGCGTGTGTATTCGTCCAGCAGCTCAGTGCCGAAGCCGAACAGCACGCCGGCCTGCGTGAAGCCCTGCGGCATGTAGAACGCCGGCGTGGCTTCGTCGCCGACCGGCACCAGCGACGCCATGCGCGGCGTCAGGCTGCCGCCATTGGCACTGTAGTTGGCATGCGTGCCGACCACGCGCACGGTGTAGTCCGGATACGAGGTGCGGATCCTGTAGCCAGCCTCGACGTCATAGACCATGCCATGCCCGAGCGCGCTGCGGTCCTGCCCGCGGAAGCTGCTGTACTCGATGCGCGCGCCGACGAACTCGCGCAAGCTGAAGCGCCAGGTTGCGCCCAGCCCCACGACGTCCTTGGCCCCGCCCACGCGCAGCGGCGCCGATTCGTCGGCCGGCTGGTTCAGCCCGGCCAGCGTGCTGAACTGCAGCCGGCCCTGCTGGTTCCACTCGCCGAAGAAGCGCGCGGTCGCCATTGTGTCCAGCCCCTCGCGGTAGCCTGCCGTGGCACGCCAGCGCTTGCTGTTGTCGCGAAAACCCAGCGACAGGTCGGCGCGCCGGTCGGACGACGGCACGCTCACCAGCTGCTGGGGGTCGGTGCTGCGCTGGTCGCGCCAGGTGCCGCGCAGGTTCAGGTCATACCCGTCCCACAGGCGCACGCCACCCGCGAGGCTGCCTTCGGTATATTCCAGCGGCTTCTGGTGCATGAAGCTCACGCGCGGCTCGATCGCCTGGGCGTTGTAGAGCAGCGTCTCCTGCAAGGAGTCCTGCAGCGTGTCATCGGAACGGGCCCGCTCCTGGGTTTCGAAGGCCAGCGTCTGCGCGGCGCTGATGCGGTTCAGTTGCTGGTTGGCCTCGATCTGGTTGGCCACCGGCACGCGGCCGGCCTGGCGCTCCAGGATACGGTCAAGGCTGTTCATGTCCTGCCGGTCCAGCGCGATCGCCACCTCGGCATAGGCCGGTCGCTGCAGCCGGTTGACGTACTGGCGGGCCAGCCAGCTTCGCGCCAGTTCATTGGATTCCGCGGACATCGCCCATGCCAGCGCGGCATCGCGCCCGGCAGCGGACAGCGCGGCATCGCGGCGGGCCGCATTGCGCGCGACCTCCGCGGACGCGGGCGCGGTTGCCGCCTCATGCAGCGGCGGCAGCCCGGCCACCTCGCCCAGCTGCGACGGCGCGCCCGCCATCGGCGGCACCAGTTCGCGCGCCGCCGAGGAAGCGCGGTCCGCGCGCAGCATCTGGATCACCAGCGCGCGCGAGACATCGCCCGAGGCAAAGATCTGCCCCAGCGCCACGGTCTGGCGGCGCAGGTCCGCGCGCGAAGGCGCGCCGGACTCGTTCTCGTACTCTTCGTCGCCGTCGGTGTTGTCGGGCCGCAGCCGGGCATAGCGCACCCCGCCCTGGGACCAGCCATGGTGCAGGTCGATCCAGGCCTGGCGGCGCACGCGCCAGGCCATGTCGGTCTGGCCGATGGCTTCATAAGCATCGGCCATCAGGCTGAGCCAGAGTGGATCGGCGCTCTTGCCGTCGTTGAGCTTGCGCAGGTAGTGCATGGCCGCGCGCCCGTCCTGGAAACGCATATGGCCCGCGGCGAAGGCGCCCCACAGGTCGGGGTTGTCTTCCGCGTCGTCCTTGACGCGGCGCATCACCGCGCGCACTTCGGTATCGCTGCCCTGGTCGACCAGCGTCCACAGCAGCGCCGCCAGCGTTTCGCTGTCGGCATCGCGCAGGCCCGCGGCGCGGCGCAGGTCGGCCAGGGCGTGGTCGCGCTGGCCGGTCACGCGGTAGTACTCCGCGCGCCGCATCAGGAAGCGGCTCGAGTGCGCTGCCGCCTGGCGCTGCTCGGGCGTCATGTCCTGCAACAGGCGCCCGATACGCCGGTAGGCGTGGGCACGCGTGTAGTAGTACAGCGCCAGTTCCAGCGATTCCGGCTTGCCGCCGCGGCGCCAGTCGGCCTCGGCGATGCGCCCGGCGTCGATCGGGGTCTTGTCGTAGTAGCCGATCAGGTTGGAGAAATCCGCCTCCTGCGTGTCGCGGACCTCGTCCAGGCAGTCGTTGCGCGCCGGGCCCGCCGGCCTCTCCATGCAGTGCTCGTCCTGCGTCTGCGCCGCCGCCAGCATCAGCTGGCGATAGCCGTCCTTGAGCAGGTCGTCGCGCTGGTTCAGCCGCGCCAGCTCGGTAAAGGTGCGCCAGTAGAGGATGTCATCCTTCCCGGCCGTGGCACGCGCCGGCAGCATGGCGTCCAGCGCCTGCGCCAGCTTGCCGCGCACATAGAGCAGGTTGGCGAGCTTCAGCGCATAGGCGGGGCGCGGGCCGAAGCGCTGCTGCATCTGCGTATAGATCTGGAACGCGCGCTCGTCCTTGCCGGCGCGCTCGGCCAGCGCGGCGTGGCGTTCCATGATGTCGCGAGCCCTGGGGCCGTGGCTCAGGCCTTCGAGGAAGCGCATGGCCTCTTCCGGCTCGCCCAGGCGTTCGTAGGCAGCCACCACCTCGTCCACGGTCTTCAGGTCCGAGCCGCCCGCGCGGTGGCGCAGCGCGGCCAGGTAGGCGCGATCGTCGGACAGGCCCGGGGCGAGCCGCATCACTGCATCCCACGCGCGCTCGTCGTTGGTGGCGCGGGCATAGTCGAGCCAGCTCTTCAGGGCCACGGCCGGCTGGCGGTTCCATTCGGCCACCTGCGCCAGCCGTTCGCGCCAGATCGCCTCGCCCGGCAGCCGGCGCACCGCGGTCTCGGCCACGCGCTGCGCCTGGTCGAGCTTGCCGGCTGACAGGAACACGCGATAGGCGAGTTCGTAGTCGTCGGCGTTGAACGACTTGTCGGCTGGCTCCGCCGGCGCCTGCGCGGGCGCAGCAGCTTGCGCCGCAATCTTGCGCGTACCCAGCTGGCCGGAGGCGGCCAGCGCTTCACGCAAGGCCAGGCCGCGCGGCCCGTCGAGGAAGACCAGGCCGCGCTCGGCCCACGGCTGGCTGGCGGCGATACGCCGCGCCTCGGCCTGGCGTGCGGCCAGCGCCGCCGGGCCGGCATCGCGCGTGCGCGCCGAAACCTTCAGCAGCCGCTCGACATAGCGGCTGGCCTGCTCCGGCTTGTTGGCCGCCAGCGCCAGCTTCGTCAGGTAGCGCAGCACCTCCGGATCGTCCAGCAGCTTGCCGCCGTGGCGCTCGGCCTGCGCCAGCGCTTCGTCCAGCAGGTTGCCTGACTGCAGCGTCTGCACCGCCTTCAGGAACAGCGCGCGCCGCTCGGCCAGCGTGGTGGCGGCCGCCTGCTGCGCGAACAAGGCGTTGGCGGCGTTGCGATAGTCGCCGCCCGCGATCGCCATGTCGGCCAGCTGGCGGTTCCAGAAGGCCGCGTTGTTGCGGTCCTGGCTGGCCAGCGCCGCATAGAACTTGCGCATCGCGTCCTGGGCGCCGGCCTGGCGCGACTGCGTGGCCAGTGTTTGCAGGTCGGCCAGCCCCCAGCTGCGCCCGGCAGCCTGGTCCAGCAGGCTGCGCAGCTGCACCAGGTTCTGTTCGCGCTCAGGCGTATCCGGCAGCGCGGCCCAGGCGCGCTGCTGCGCGATCTCGATGCGCGTGCGCAGGATCTGGCCCGACAGGTCGGTGCCCTGCACCGCCTGCATGCGCGCCAGCATGGCCTGCGCCTCTTCCAGCCGGCCGGTGCGCGCGTATTGTTCGGCCAGCACGCCCATGAAACCGGGGTCGTCGGGCGTGACCTTCCACCAGGCTTCCAGGTAGGCCATGGTCAGCCCGTCGATGGTGCGGCCCTGGCCCAGCAGGCGCTCGCGCAGAGTCTCGCGCGGGAACATCAGCGCCAGGCCGATCCCCACCATCGCAGTGAAAGTCAGCACCAGCGCCGGCGGCAGCAGCCGCTCGCGCTCAACCGGCGCAGCGGACTTCGACTTGTTGCCTGGCATGGTTCGGATCGGTGACGGGTGCGGTATCCACGCGCAGCGTGTTGCGCTCGCGGACGGCCTGTACGGGCTTGCCATCGACGCTCACACGGCAGTTGCCGGCGTTGGCAAGACGGAAGAATGGCTTGAAGTAGCCGCTGAAGGCGAAGCGCGTGACGCCATCGCGCTGCGACCAGTCGCGCACGATGCCGTTGGCTTCGGCCAGCTGCGGCGCGGCCGGGGCGGTGACTGTGTCGCGCACGGCGAAGCGCGCATCGCCGCCATCCAGGTGCAGGTAGACGCCGCCGCCCGGTGCCGGCGAGGTGCCGGTCACGCCGTGCGCCGCGCCCACGTCGGGCATGCCCGCGCCGCTCCAGCGCAGGTTGCGCAGGTTCCCGTCGCCGCGAACGATCCATTCAGCACCGGTGCCGCCCGGCTGGCCGTCGCCCACATCCCGCGCCACGGCCATGTCCTGCCAGTCGAGCACCTTGCGCACGTAGTCGGTGGAGTGCAGCGGCAGCAGCGGCTGCGCCAGCACATAGTCATAGACCTTGCGCAGCGCCTTCAGCGACGCGGCCTTGGTGCCCGAATAGCTGTGGTAGTAGATATTGACCGGCTTGAAGCGATAAGGCTTGTCGGTCAGCTCGTAGGTCTCGATCACGCGCTCGAAGCCGTAGAACGGGCCGTGCCAGAGGTTGGTGTAGACGTTCTCGTTCTGGTTGGGCGCAAACACCTGGAAGGTGCCGCCGGGCTTGTTGATGCCTAGCGGCGCGATCGCGGTCCAGCTCGGGTTGCTGCGCGTGATCAGCGTATCGCCGCCGTTCATGTTGAGCACGCGCGCCTTCTCGGTGAGCCGCAGCGCCTCGGCCGGCGGCTGGCAGTCGCCCGACCACAGCAGCATGCTGACCGGCTTGCCGGCCGGCGCCAGCGTGCGGTTGATGTAGTCGATGGAGCCGCCGATCTCGCGGTTCAGGTCCATGCTGTAGCCGGGGATGCTCAGGTGGAAGGCCTCGTCGCCCTCGACCACCGCGGCGCCGCTGGATTGCGTTGGCTGCCCTGGCTGGGCCGGCACGGTGCGCGACCACTCGAACGGATGCGAGAAGGTATGGCTGGCCACCTCGACATAGGGCTGCGCGAAGATCTTGCGCGCGATCGGCTCAAGCTCGGCGCTGAGCCTGGGGTACATGCCGTCCTTGCTGACTTCGCCCTGGATCACCGACATCGTCATCGGCAGCCGATAGCGGTCGAAGATCTCGCGGAACAGCACCTCGCCGGAGAAGCCGCCGCCGGGAATCTCGGCGCGCGAGGCAAAGCCGTCGCCGTCGATATGGATGGTCAGCAGGCGCCGGCCGTTCTCGGTGGTGACATCGGGCACGGGCATGGCGGGCAGGCGCAGCGCCGCGCGCAGGAAGTCCAGCGGCTGCACCACCCAGCGGCTCTGGCCGTTGCCGTTGCCGCTCTGGCGCACCGCATACGGCCCCAGCACATAGCCGCCCCACGGCGTGATCGCGGCGGCGTCATAGGTCAGCGTGCCCGAACGCAGGCGCAGCAGCGAACGGTAGCCGGCGCCGTCCGGCACCTGGATCGCTTCGGCCTGGGTGCGGTCGGGGGCCACCGGCATCTCGAAGCCCATCATCCGGTCCTTGGCCAGCACCTCGACCGGGCCCGACACGCGGCCCTTGACTGCCTTCAGCCCGAAGCTGCGCGCCACCGTGCCGCTCACGCTGGTGCCGAAGTCGTTGAGGAACGCCACCGGCATGCCCTGCGCCATGCGCGCCTGCACCCAGGCATGGAAGCGTCCCGGCTGCGCCGTGACATTGCCTGACAGGTACACCACCACGCCGGCGTAGCGGTCCGGCCCGATCTCGGGCAGGTCCTCGCTGGTCTCGGCGAAATCCACGCGATAGCCAAGGTAGTTGAGCGGCATCGAGACAAAGCGCACACCCTCGGAATCATCGATCGACACCCCGGGGCGGCGCTCCTGCACTACCAGCACGCGCCGGGGCAGCACCTCGACCTTGCCGATGCCGACCGTCTGCAGCCCGGGATCGGCCACATAGGGCGTGATCCCCAGCGCGCGGATGCGCTGCGCGGTTTCGCGTGCGCAGCGGCGGTCCGCCGGCGGACAATAATCGATCGAGATCACCGGCAGGCGGTATTGCTCGCGGATGGTGCGCGCCTGCGCCAGCAGCCAGTCGCGGTCAGCCTGCGCAACGTCGACATAGCGGCCCTGGGCCTGGTTCCAGCCGCGGAACAGCGACTCGAAGGCAACGGCATAGGCCAGGTCATGCACCTGCGGCAGGATCTCGAAGCCGCGGTTGAAGACCAGGCGCGCCTCGGGGTAGCGCGCCTTGATCGCGCGGATCACGCGCACCAGCCCCGCTTCCTGCCGTGCGCGCTCGGCGTCGGTCCTGGCGGCAAGCTGGTAGGAATCGAGGGTATCGAGGAAAAAGCCACGGAAGCCGCGCTGCCACAGCGGCGCGATCACCTTGTCGACATAGAAGGCGGGCCAGCCGTCGGCTGCCTGGTCGATGACCGGCGCGTTCCAGGCGTCATTGCGCCCGACGAACCAGGCCTTGGGGATGTCCTTGAAGTAGGCGCGGCTCTCCAGCACCTCGCCCACGCTGACATAGGCAAACCAGGCCGTGGCCGGCGTCGCCGCCTGGCGCGGGTCGAAGCCGCTGTCGGGCTCGACCACGGCGATGTCGAAGGCTTGCAGAGCGTCAACCGGCGGCTTGGCGCCGTAGTGCAAGGCGATCGACGGCATGGATGGCGCCTGCGCCGCGGGCGCCGGCGCGGCCGCAGCCGTCGCCGCCCCGAGGGCCAGCGCCAGCGCGATGCCTTGCACCCGCTGCGCCATGCGCATCCCTACCCACCCCGATCGGAACGGCATGCGGCCGCCCCGGTTCCCTTGTGCTTCCTCCAGCTGCTTCACAGGCTTACTTCCTCTTGTCTGCGCACGCCGGCAAGTGCCTCACGCACGACATTCCCTGAGGCGGTCGCTGCCGCCTTGTGTCCGACTGTGGATCTCAGAATCGGAAAAATCTGATGGTATCCGGAAACGAATGCTAGGACAGACGCATGGATCACATTGTCAACAATTGTCCCAACACTGAGACATTGAGCCGGCTCGCGCGTTAACGCGCGCCACCGTGCTGCGGGCGCACGTCAGCCGCGCTTGCAGTACGGCGGGCGCGGCTCGGCTCGGCTCAAATGCAAACAACGAAAACAGTCCAGGTCCCGTGCGCGACGGGTGGTGGGGCTGTCCGCAACCGAAATTCCGGACAGCTAGGTTTGAAACGCCATGATGGATTCCCCGTTCCGAGCTTTTATGTATGGGCCCGCATACAGTGGGCGCGCTCATGTATGTCTATGCACGACGCGAGCGCGGCCACCGGCCTGGCCTTTATTGTCAGCATAATGATATATCCGGGCCGCGCCGGCTTCCCCCGAACGCGGTAGGGATTGGGTGCCGTAAGAATTTGTAAAAAAGATGGCACGCCCATGCACCGGACGACAGCCATTATGCACGGCGGTGTGGCATCGCGCTCGCTGGCGGTGCACGCACAACCAAACCCGCGATAAAAAAATCAGGGAATTCACTGAACTGAAGCTGAAGTAGAAAACGCTAATATCTCCTATCGGAACCTCTCATCATGATTAGGCGCTTAGCCTGATTGACACGCCGGGAAAATTCGGCAGAATGATTCCCACTTGTGCAGCGCCCATGCGGTGTGTCTTTTGGTGTTGTCGTTCCGTGACGTTTTCGGTTGTCACGACAGCGACATATCGAAGTCATATGGAATGCGCTGGCGGGGAACATAAAAAGGATCCGCTGGGTGCGTTGCACACGGTGTATAACGAGCGTTTTCGCTCATTTTGAAATTCAAGGTTGAGATAGATATGGAAACCGGTACCGTTAAGTGGTTCAACGACGCCAAGGGCTTCGGCTTCATCACGCCGGATGAAGGCGGCAACGATCTGTTCGCGCACTTCTCCGCAATCGAAGGCAATGGCTTCAAGTCGTTGAAGGAAGGCCAGAAGGTACGCTACGTCAAGGCCATGGGCCAGAAGGGCGAGCAAGCCACCAAGATTCAGGCCCTCTGATACCGGTGGATTCCGGGCCGGTCCAGCGGACCGGCCGGAAGGAAAGCCCCGCAGCTTCGGCGCGGGGCTTTTTTTATTGGCGCGCCGGCACCGGGGCCGCCGCTGCGGCAGTCTTGCGACGAGTGAAATTGCTATAATCTGCCGACCCACAACCGCCCTCCCGCCAGTGGGCGCGCACGGATGCTGCGCGATCAGTGCGGGACGGTATGCAGCGTGTCGAGGAGTTACGTGGCCGGTACTCAAATCGCAACGCAAGACACCCCTGTCGCCGCCGACCATGGCAGCCAGGCGGGCCCGGCGGCCTCGGCCGGCAGTTCCTTCCATGCCGCGCTGCGCATCCTGCCGCCAGCGCAGCGCCAGGCCATGTTCGAGATCTATGCGTTCTGCCGCGCGGTCGACGACATCGCCGACGGCAACGCACCGCACGCCGAGCGCCTTGCCGCACTCGATGCCTGGCGCCACGACATCGCCGCCTGCTACACCGGCAACCCGCCTCGCGCCCTGCAGCCGCTGAGCGCGCAGATCCGCGCCTTCGACCTGCAGCAGCAGGATTTCCTCGCCGTGATCGACGGCATGACCATGGACGTGGTGCAGGACATCCGCGCCCCCGACGCGGCCACCCTCGACCTGTATTGCGATCGCGTCGCCAGCGCTGTCGGCCGGCTGGCGGTGCGCGTGTTCGGCCTGGAAGAAGCGTGCGGCATCGCGCTCGCGCACCACCTGGGCCGCGCACTGCAGCTGACCAATATCCTGCGCGATATCGACGAAGACGCTGCCATCGGCCGGCTCTACCTGCCGGCGGAAGTGCTGGCCGCGGCCGGCATCGGCGCGGACACGCCCCAGGCCGTGGTGGCCCACCCCGCCGTCGGCCAGGCCTGCGCGGCCGTGGCGCGCGAGGCCCAGGCGCACTACGACCAGGCCTACGCCATCATGGCGCGCTGCCCGTCGCGGCAGGTGCGCTCGCCGCGCATCATGGCCGAGGTCTACCACCGCATCCTGGCGCGGCTGCGCACGCAGGGCTGGCGCGCGCCGCGCCAGCGCGTGCGCCTGCCGCGCGCCCAATTGCTCTGGATCTTGCTGCGCCACGCCATTGGCTGAGCGCTGCCCCCGATGCATGCCGGGCGCGGCCGCGCCGTGCGCCGGCACAAGGAGTCTGCATGTCGATGAACGAGACCGCCTTTGCCACGGCAGTGCCACGGATTGCGCCGGCCAGCGCGGGGGACAGCCCCGCGCCGCGCGACGCCGCGCAGGCATTGGACCAGGGCATCGGCCGCGCGATCGACGCGCTGCTGCACCAGCAGCGCCCCGACGGCCACTGGGTCTACGAACTGGAAGCCGACGCCACCATTCCCGCCGAATACGTGCTGATGGTGCACTACCTCGGCGAAGCCCCGGACCTGGAGCTTGAAGCCCGCCTGGCCCGCTACCTGCGCCGCATCCAGAATCCCGATGGCGGCTGGCCGCTGTTCCATGAAGGCCGCTCCGACGTCAGCGCCAGCGTAAAGGCCTATTTCGCGCTGAAGATGGCCGGCGACGACCCCCAGGCCGCGCATATGCAGCGCGCGCGCCGGGCCGTCCACGCGCTGGGCGGCGCCGAGGCCAGCAATGTATTCACGCGCACGCTGCTGGCCCTGTACGGCGTGATGCCATGGTTGGCGGTGCCGATGATGCCGGTCGAGATCATGCTGCTGCCGCAGTGGTTTCCGTTCCACCTGTCCAAGGTCTCGTACTGGGCGCGCACGGTGATCGTGCCGCTGCTGGTGCTGAACAGCCTGCGCCCGCAGGCGCGCAACCCGCGCGGGGTCGGCATCAATGAGCTGTTCGTCGGCAACTGCCATACGGTGGGGCTGCCGCCGCGCGCGGCGCACCAGCACGCCGGCTGGTACACGGTGTTCCGCGGCCTGGACGCGCTGCTGCGCGTGGCCGAGCCGCTCGTCCCGCGCACGCTGCGCCGGCGCGCCATTGCCGCGGCGCAGGCCTTCGTGCGCGAGCGGCTCAACGGCGAGGACGGCCTGGGCGCCATCTTCCCGGCAATGGCCAACAGCGTGATGATGTTCGACGTGCTGGGCGTGCCGCCCGACGATCCGGCACGCGCGCTGGCGCGGCAATCCGTCGAGCGGCTGCTGGTCGAGCACGGCGACGAAGCCTATTGCCAGCCCTGCCTGTCGCCGGTGTGGGATACCGCGCTGGCCGCGCACGCGCTGCTGGAAACCGGCGAGGCACGCGCGACGGCCGCGGCCGGGCGCGGCCTGGACTGGCTCAGGCCGCTGCAAGTGCTGGACGTGCGCGGCGACTGGGCCGTGCGCCGCCCCCTGGTGCGCCCCGGCGGCTGGGCCTTCCAGTACGCCAATGCCTATTACCCGGACGTGGACGACACCGCCGTGGTGGCCGCCGCGATGAACCGCTACATGCGCGCGCACGATGTGCCGGGCCGCTATGACGAAGCCGTGGCGCGCGCCGCCGAGTGGATCGTCGGCATGCAGGGCGGCGACGGCGGCTGGGGCGCGTTCGAGCCCGAGAACACGCATCTCTACCTGAACAACATCCCCTTTGCCGACCATGGCGCGCTGCTGGACCCGCCCACCGCGGACGTATCCGCGCGCTGCCTGTCGATGCTGTGCCAGATCGGCGCCACGCCGGGCAAGAGCGAACCCGCCGCGCGCGCCCTGCGCTACCTGCTGGCCGAGCAGATGCCCGACGGCAGCTGGTTTGGCCGCTGGGGCACCAACTATATCTATGGCACCTGGAGCGCGCTGTGCGCGCTGAACGCAACGGGCCTGGCACCGGAAGCCCCCGAGATGCGCCGCGCCGTGGCGTGGCTCGAGCAGATCCAGAACGCCGACGGCGGCTGGGGCGAGGACGGCAGCAGCTACCGGCTCGACTACCGCGGCTACGAGCCCGCGCCGAGCGTGGCCTCGCAGACCGCGTGGGCGCTGCTGGCGCTGATGGCAGCCGGCGCCGCGCAGCATGCCGCGGTGGCGCGCGGCATCGACTACCTGCTGCGCACGCAGCAATCCGGCGGCCTGTGGCATGAGCCGCGCTTCACCGCCGTGGGCTTTCCGCGCGTGTTCTACCTGCGCTATCACGGCTATGCACGCTACTTCCCGCTGTGGGCGCTGGCGCGCTACCGCAACCTGCAGCGCGGCGGCGCGCACCAGGTGCCGTGGGGGCTGTGACGGCACCGTTCGTGCTGGTCGTCACCGGCATGGCGTTCGAGGCGCGCACCGCCGCCGGTCCGCATTGCCGCGTGGTGCACGGCCTGCGCGGACTTGCACTGGAACAAGGCGTTTCCGCGATGGCAAGCCGGCACTGCATGGGCATCCTCAGCTTTGGCGTGGCGGGCGGGCTGGATCCCGCGCTGGCGCCGGGCGCCCTCGTGCTGGCGGACTCGGTATGCGCGGCCGGCGAACGCTACGACACCGACATGACCTGGACCCGGGCGATGCACGCGGCGCTGCCGCATGCCAGGGTCGGGATACTTGCCGGCGCGGACCAGCCGGTGCTTTCGGTTGCCGCCAAGCAGATGCTGCACCGGGCCACGGGGGCGCTCTGCGTCGACATGGAATCGCACCTCGCCGCGCGCATGGCGGCGGCTTGCCGGCTGCCGTTCGCGGCCTGCCGCGTGGTGATCGACCCGGCCAGCCGCGCGGTTCCGGCTGCCGCGGCGGCAGGCATGGGTGAAGACGGCAAGACGGATGTCGGCGCGGTGCTGGGCGGGCTCTTGCGCGCGCCGTGGGAACTGCCGGCGCTGATGCGGCTGGCGGGCGATGCGGCGGCCGCGCGCGGCGCGCTGCGGGCGGCACGGCTGGCGCTGGGGGATGAATACGGCTTGCGCGATATGCGGACGCAGGCCGGCTGACGTCTGAGCTGGCCGCTGGGCTGCTCAGACGCCAGCCTGCCCCTCACCCAAACTTCCTCACCGCATCCAGCGCCAGCCCGCTGCCGATGCTGCCGAACCGGTCCCCTTCCACGCAACGCGCTTGCGGCAACAGCGCCGCCAGCCGCTGCCGCAGCAGCGGCACGCTGCTGGAGCCGCCGGTGAAAAAGATGGTATCGACCGCGGCGCCATCGACGCTAGCATCCACCAGCAGCTTCTGCACGGTCTGCTCGGTCTTCACCACCAGCTTGTCGATCGACGCATCGAACTCGTCGCGCGTGATGGTCAGCGTCAGCCCCTGCTCCAGCCGGTGCAGGTCCACGTCGGTGCTGCCGGCGTCGGACAAGGCGATCTTGGCGGCTTCCACCTGGATCGCCAGCCAGTGCCCGGCGCGCTCGCGGATCAGCCGCACCAGGCGGTCGAGCTTCACCGTATCGGCCGCGTCGCGGTAGTTGTCCATCACCATCGACCACGCCTTGCGCGTATAGACCAGATTGATGGTGTGCCAGCTGGCCAGGTCGAAATACTGGCTGGACGGCATCGCCTTGCCGTTGCGCAGCGCGCTGCCCAGGCCCAGCAGCGGCATTGCGCGCGCCAGGCTGAGCGCGCGGTCGAAATCAGTGCCGCCGATATGCACGCCGCCATTGGCCAGGATGTCGTCGCGCCGGTCGCTGCGCGCGGCGCGCTCGGGCGACAGGCGCACCAGCGAGAAGTCCGAGGTGCCGCCGCCGATGTCGGCCACCAGCACCAGTTCCTCACGCGTGATCCGGGCCTCATAGTCGAAGGCCGCGGCGATCGGCTCGTACTGGAACGCGATCTCGCCGAAACCCGCGTCGCGCGCGATCTCGGCCAGGGTGTCTTCGGCGATCTGGTCGGCGGCCGGGTTCTCGTCGATGAAGAACACCGGGCGGCCCAGCACCGCACGCGAGAATTCCGCGCCGGCGGCCTGCTCGGCACGCGTCTTCAGCTCGCGGATGAAGTGCGCCAGCAGCTTGCGGAACGGCATCGCCTGGCCCATCACCTCGGTGCTGTCGTCCATCATCGAGGTGCCCAGCAGGCTCTTGAGCGAACGCATCAGCCGGCCTTCATAGCCGGCCAGGTAATCGCCCAGCGCGGCGCGGCCATAGCTGACCAGCGGATCCTCCGCGTGGAAGAAGATCACCGAGGGCAACGTCACCTTGCCGTCCTCCAGCGGCAGCAGCGCCGCCGGCCGCGCCGGATGGCTCCAGCCGACCGTTGAGTTGGACGTGCCGAAGTCCAGGCCGCATGCGTTTGACATCATTGATTCCGTTTCCTGCAAGACACCACTAAAAAAGCCCGCGCGCCAGCGGGCCGCGCGGACGGGGCGCCATTGTATGGCAGGTGCCGGCCAGGCGCCCGGCTTGACACGCCCAAACGCGGCTCCTATCCTCCGCATGTTCTCTGTTAAAGATCGTCATTCTGTTGTACAGAACATGAAAAAGCCACTGCGCCATATCCGCGTGCTCGACCTGACCAATGTGCTGGCCGGGCCGTTCTGCTGCCACCAGCTTGCCCACCTGGGCGCCGAAGTCATCAAGGTGGAAACCCCCGGCACCGGCGACCTGGCCCGGCAGCTGGGCGCCGATGCCGAGCTGAACCAGCGCCTGATGGGCGTGTCGTTCCTGGCCCAGAACCCAGGCAAGCAGTCGGTCACGCTCAACCTGAAGCACGCGCGCGGCAAGGAGGTGTTCCGCAAGCTGGTGCAAAGCGCCGACGTGCTGGTGGAGAACTTCCGCCCCGGCGTGATGGACCGGCTCGGGCTGGGCTACGAGACCCTGAAGCAGGACAACCCGCGCCTGATCTACTGCGCGATCTCGGGCTTTGGCCAGGACGGGCCGCTGGCCGGGCTGCCGGCCTATGACCAGATCATCCAGGGCATGGCCGGCGTGATGAGCATTACCGGCGATGCGCAGAGCGCACCGTTGCGGGTCGGCTATCCGGTCTCGGACACCATCGGCGGGCTGACCGCGGCGCTGGCGGTATCGGCGGCGCTGGCGGACCACCAGCGC
This sequence comes from Cupriavidus sp. FW305-27, assembly GCF_058787995.1. Taxonomy (NCBI): domain Bacteria; kingdom Pseudomonadati; phylum Pseudomonadota; class Betaproteobacteria; order Burkholderiales; family Burkholderiaceae; genus Cupriavidus; species Cupriavidus sp. FW305-27. Next base: position 5,949 of record NZ_JBYTAG010000051.1, on the reverse strand, counting down.
ACCGAAGGCTATTTCGTCGACGTATCGATGCTGGAAGCCACGCTGGCCACCATGGGCTGGGTGGTATCCAACCACCTGATCGCCGGCAAGGTGCCGGCGCCGATGGGCAACGAGAACATGACCGCCAGCCCTTCCGGCACTTTCCGCACCGCGGACGGGCTGCTCAATATCGCCGCCAACAAGCAGGAACAGTTTGAAGCCGTGTGCCGCGTGCTGGGCCGCCCCGAGCTGGCCGCCGATCCGCGCTTCGCGCAGCGCCAGGCGCGGCTGGCCAACCGGGGCGAACTGACACAGGCGCTGGAAGCAGAGCTGGCGAAGAAGCCGGCCACCGAATGGTGGCCGCTGCTGACCGAGGCCGGCGTGCCCGCCGGCCCGGTGCTGGACGTGCCACAGACGCTGGCGCATCCGCAGGTGCGCGAGCGCGGCATGATCGGCGAATTTGCCGATGCGCCCGGCGTGGGCCGCGATATCCGCGTGGTGCGCACCGGCTTCAAGCTCAACCGCGAGGCCCCGGCCGTGGACACGCCGCCGCCGGAGCTGGGCCAGCATACGCGGCAGGTGCTGGCCAGCCTGGGCTACAGCGATGCGGACATCGACCAACTGAGCGAGGAGCGCGCGATATGAGCGGCATCGAAACCAGCGGCCAGCCCCGGGATGACGCCATGGACCCGGGCCAGCGCCTGTCGCAGGACTGGTGGCGCACCGGCATCATCGACATGCGCCCGGGCGAGATCCGCTACCGCGGCTACCCGATCGAACAACTGATCGGCCGGGTCTCGTTTGCGCAGATGATCTGGCTGATGCTGCGCGGCGAGTTGCCCGGCCCCGGGGAGGGCGAGCTGCTGGACGCGGCGCTGATGGCCGCGGTCGACCACGGCCCGCAGGCGCCCAGCATTGCCATCGCGCGCATGGCGGCCACCTGCGGCGTGGGGCTGAACAACGCCATGGCTTCCGCCGTCAACGTGCTGGGCGACGTGCATGGCGGCGCCGGCGAACAGGCGGTGGCGCTGTACCAGGACGTGGCGCAGCGGCTGGATGCGGGCGGCGCCATGGACGACGCCGTCACCGCCGCGCTGCGGCACTACCGCGACCTGCACGGCAAGTTCATTGCCGGCTTTGGCCACCGTTTCCACCCGGTCGACCCGCGTGCGCCACGGCTGCTGGCGCTGGTCGACCAGGCCGCGGCCGATGGCGTGGTCAGCGGGCGCTACGCGGGGATCGCGCGCGCGGTCGAGGCGGCGCTGGGTGCCGGCCGCGGCAAGCCCATCCCGATGAATATCGATGGCGCCACCGCGGTGATCTATGCCGAGCTGGGCTTTGCCGCACCGCTGGCGCGGGGGCTGTTCTGCCTGTCGCGCTCGGTCGGCATCCTGGCGCATGCCTGGGAGCAGACCTGCGAGGGCGGGCGCAACAAGGGCCCGATGCCGCGCCAGTTCCTGTGGACCTATGACGGTACGCCGCAGCGCGACGTGCCGGAGCCTGGCCGGCAGGCATAACCGGGTCAGCCGGCCAGGTCGGGCTCTGGCTCCAGCAGCGGCGCGGGCGATGCGCTCGCGGCCGCCGGCGCCGCCATGGACGAGGCCAGCACATAGCGGTCGCGCCCATGTTCCTTGGCGTGGTAGAGGGCGCGGTCGGCATCGGCAAACAACAGGCGCCACAGCGCTTCCTTGCTGCCCGGGCCGCCGCGCAGCTGCGCCACGCCAATGCTGACGCTGGCATGGCCGCGCCCGGCGGGCAGTTCAATCGCGCGCACCTTGCGCAGGATACGGTTGGCCAGCGCCGAGGCCTGCTGCTCGTCGGTATGCGGGCACAGGATGCAGAACTCTTCGCCACCGTAGCGCCCGGCCACGTCCGAGGCGCGGCGCGAGTTGTCCAGCGCATGCGCGACTTCGCGCAGCACGGCGTCGCCAGCGTGATGGCCGAAGGTATCGTTGACCTGCTTGAAATAATCGATGTCGATCACCAGGCAGGACAGCGCCTGCCCGTCGCGCTGCCAGCGCGCCACCAGCGACAGTGCCGACATCTCCAGCGCCCCGCGGTTGAGCAGCCCGGTCAGGGCATCCACGCGCGCGCCGCTTTCGTTGTGCGCGACGATCTGCTCCATCGCCATCACGGTGAAGCCGAACAGGCCCAGCAGCGTGGCCATCAGCGGCGCCAGCAGCCAGGCCGAGCCGGCCGGGCCGGCAAAGAACAGCGTCAGCGGCGCGGCGCCCGCACCGCCCGCCACGGGCAGGTTCATGGCATGGCTGAAGCCGGCCAGCTGCGTGGCCAGATGCACCAGGCTGGCCACCAGCACCAGCGGCGCGCCGATGCTGCGGCGCCCGCGCCCGGCACGCGCCAGCGTGGCAAAGGTGGCCAGCGAGACCAGCGCCAGCAGGCCGTAGACGATGCGCAGCACCACCTGCTGCCCGTCGGGCATGCCGCTGGTGGCCGCGATCAGGCCAAGCCCGATCACGCCCGCGGCGGCCAGCGCCGCGGGATGGGCCGGCACGCCGTAATAGACCCGCACGCCGCGGTAGATCAGCAACCAGCCAGCCACGAACGCCAACGCTCCCAGCGTGCCCAGCTGGCCGGTGCCGCTGGCCGCGCTGATGGCCAGCGCCAGGCCCGCGGCCGACACCAGTACGTGCCCGAACGCCCACAGCCGCCCCGCCTCGCTCGCGCGCAGCGCGAACACCAGCCCCGCCGCAATAATCAGCGTGCTGCAAAAAAACACCATCATCACCACCGCAATGGTCTGCTGGTCCAGGTGCACGGGGATTTCCTCAAGGATGCCGTCTGCCGCGCCGTCATATCGAGCGGCGGGCATCAGGCCACAGGGGCGCGACGCAGGCATCTCTCGCACTTGTTTTCACAAAATGTGACATGCGTTGTCTTCAATGCCAGCCGCATGATAGCCCGCGCATGCAGGCGCGTGGCACCCCCGACAAGCCGGGTCGGGCCGGCTGCACACGCAAGCCCGGCGGCTCAGCCCGCGGAGGCATTGTCCGCAATGCTGTCCGGAAAGGTGCCGCCCAGCGCCTGGGTCAGCGCGCGCGCCGCATGCAGCACATCGACGCGGAAGTCTTCACGGTAGCGCGAGGCCGGGCAGGTCAGCGTCAGCGCGCCGCACAGCACATCACCGGGACCGAATACCGGCGCCGACACCCCGGCAAGATCGGGGCTGCGGTCGCCCACCAGTGCCGCCACGCCCTCGTGCCGGATGCGCTCGTAGAGCGTGCCGGACTCGCCGGCAAAGGCGCGCAGCACGCGCGCGCCGGCGCCCCGGTCGCGCGGCAGCAGTTCGCCGGCGCGGACATGGTCGCGCACCGGCTGCGGCGAATCGACGCGGTACAGGCACAGCCGGTGCTCGCCCTGCTCGACATGGAAGGCCGCGCTTTCACGCGTGATGCGCACCAGCTCGCGCAGCGCCGGCATCACCACCGCCTCCAATGAGAACGACGCGGCGTAGACGGCATTGAGCCGCGCCACCTCGGGCCCCAGGCCATAGCGCCCGTCGGACTGGCGCCGCACCAGCCCGGCGTGCTCAAGCGAGGCCAGCAAGCGCAGCAGCGTGCTCTTGTACAGGCCGCTGCGTTGCGCCAGCTCGGCCAGCCCCAGCGCGGTATCGCCGAGACGGAACACCGACAGCACGAACAGCGCCCGGTCCACGGCGATGGCGCCGCCCGCGGCGGCGTGCTTGTCGGCTTCTGAAACCTGTGCGGCTTTGCGTGGCATGGCGGACGGCGGCGATCCTGGCTGGACCGGATGACGGAACGATGCGCCAACGTATAGAACGCACCCCGGCTTGTCAATCCGCCCTGCTCCGTGTCAATGACCCGGCACACGTGCGGCGAGCTCGCGCAACAGATGCCGCATGCGTCCACGTATCCGCCCGGCGCGCTGGCGTTTTTCTGCAACACCGCGGCCGGCCTCTGCCGCCGCCCGGGCCGCTGCCAAAGCGCCTTCGCCGCCCCCTCGGCTACCGCATGCGCCACATTGCTTGCGCGTACTCGCCACTCCCGGCTTTGCAAGCGGAATTAGAGGGAAAGTTACCTGCTTTTGATTCAGCAGCCGCTGCACGGGGTGGATAAAATCATGTGTTGCTGACCTTCGCGCAATCCCTGCGCTGCTTTCCGTACCCTCGCTGCAATGTCTCACCGCCGTGCTTTTCCCGACCCTGGTATGACCGTTCCCGCTCTCTCGCTTGGCGCCATCCTGGATGACCTGCGTAGTGCCCCGCGCCCGCTGACTTCCGCGGAGTACACATACCTGGCCCACCTGCGGCAGCGTATCGTCACCGGCGACGCAGACCTGTGGACCACGCTCGAGACCGCGGGCGTGCCATGCAGGGAACGCCGCCTGTCGCCCGAGGTGGTGCAGGCACTGACCGCGATCGGCCATTTGCCAATGCACTGAGCCCGGCGCACGCCACCCCACATTGCAGAAATTTCCCCGGATCATTTCGGAAAACCGCACCCTCCAGCCTGCCTGCGTCCCGCTACGATCGATTTCCTTTCGATTCGCCGGGCACCGTGCTTTCAGTCAACTGCCAAGCATGCCCCGGCCACGGCCCAGCCATGGCTTACCCATCCAGCAACCGGCGCGTCAGCTTCCTGTCGTTGCGCGCCTATGTCGCAGTGATGCAGCACCGTGATGCCGTCCGCGCCGCGCAAGCGCTGCGCATCCATCCGCAAAGGCTGTACTACCACATCCGCGGCCTCGAGGCCGCGCTCGGCAAGCCGCTGTTCAGCACTTGCAGCCCGGACTGGCTGCCGACATCCACGGGCGTGACCGCACTGCCCAAGGTCGTCGCCATGCTGGCCATCTGGGATCAGATCGAGGCCGGCATCCGTGCCAGCCAGCCTGCCGCGGCGGCCCGGGAAGCCGAGCCCGGCGCCATTGCGCGCTACGGCGCCGCATTCTGGGTGCGGCAGGCGACGATGTAGCGTCAGGCCAGCCGTTCGCAGCAATAGGCCTCGGTGCGATAAGGGAAGGCAACCTCGGCACGGCCCGCCAGCGCGGGATGCCCGTCGATGACCGCCTGCAGCCGTGCGCGCACGCGGGCCTGCTCCGCCGCCGGCAGCGCGGCAATGAAGCTCACCGACATCACCCGGTCCACGATCACCTGCTGCGGCGCCCCCACATGCGTGTAGGGCAGGCACTGCAGCGCCAGCGGCCCAAAGCCCTCGGCGGGAAAGACCCGCTTCCAGTCACCCCTGTAGAAACGCGGCGCGTCGCCTTCATACGGCGTCATGATGGCTGTCAGCTGCGCCACCCAGTCCACGCTTTCATCGCGCACGTTCCATACCAACCCGAGCCGGCCGCCAGGGCGCAGCACGCGGCCGATTTCCGCCATCGCGCCCGCATTGGCAAACCAGTGGAAGGCCTGCGCGCAGACCACGGCATCGACGCTGGCATCGGCCAGCGGAATGGCCTCGGCACTGCCTTCCAGCGCCTGTACCGACGGCAGCGCCACGGCCAGCTGAGCGCGCATCTGCGCCACCGGTTCGACTGCGATCACCGTCGTGCCGGTCTCCGCCAGCCGGCGCGTGAACTTGCCGGTGCCAGCGCCCAGGTCCAGCACGGTGCGGCCGGCGCGCAGGCCCAGCGTGCCGCGCAGCCAGGCGTCGATTTCAGCGGGATATTCGGGGCGTCCGCGCGCGTAGGTATCGGCCTGGCTGGCGAATCCCTGTGCGGCGGCCTGGTGGATGGCGGTCATGGGCGAGCTCCGGTTGCGTACCGGAGGCGTAGCCTACGCCCCATGCCGGCACGGGGCAAGCGGGCGGCTAGTGCTGCATGCCCCAGCGGCGCACCGTCAGCCGTTCCAGCGTGGTGAACACCAGTCCCTCCACCAGCAGCCCGATCAGGATCACCGCGGCCAGCCCTGCAAAAACGCGGTCGGTGTAGAGCTCATTGCGGTTCTGGAAGATAAACCAGCCCAGCCCGCCCTGCCCCGCCGACGCGCCG
>NZ_JBYTAG010000050.1:0-57388 GCF_058787995.1 Cupriavidus sp. FW305-27 | reverse complement strand
GTGTTCAGAGGTGGCCGGGGTTGAGGTAGAGGAAGAAGGAGCGAGCCTGGCCCGCAGGCTATGCCTACCGCTGCTTCACCTCCACCCGCACCTCATCCTTGCCCACGGTAATCGCCCCCGGCTCCACGTCCTTGCCGCCGACGCGCAGTTCTTCGGGTTTGAACGTATAGACCGGATAGTCCTTCAGCAATTGCTGCGCAACCACAGCGCCGATGGCGTTGAGCTGTTCGCGGTATTGCCCCATGCCGGCGACTTCCACCTGCTGTACGGTCGGGTTGTCGAGCAGCACCGCGCGTTTGGCCGGGTCGTAGCGCACGCCGCTGTTCAGCGCGAGCTTGCCGTCTACCGGCGGGGAGGGCAGCAAGGCGTTGGTCAGGCGTGCGTCGACATGGGTGGTGACGCGGTTGTTGGCCTCGTCCAGCACCAGCCGGGGATGGCTGAGCTGCACGCTGACGACTTCGGCGTAGCGCAGCGTGGCGGGGAAGCGCTGGTCCAGCGCGGTCTGCAGTTCCTGCCGGGAGAGGGAGTACTCGCCGGTCCAGATGTTGTAGCCGGCCAGCGCCGAGGAGGCACCAGCGACGCAGGCGGCGGCAATCAGCAGGGAAAGTTTCAGACGCATGTGGCGGATGGGGCGCGCCTGTCGAGGGCGGCGGTGGATGGAGCCAGCCTGTCAGACCGCGCGGGCGGGATGGCGTTCCGTCACATCGGCGATCGGCCTGCATGGCGCGGGCCGCGTCGATCAGTAGTGCGGCGGGATTTCCTGCTGGGGATCGGCTTCGGCCGCGGTGGTGGCGGCGCTGCGCACCTGCTGGTACAGCGCGCGGAACTGCTCCTGCAGCAGGTCGATCTGATGCTGCTGGCGCGCCACGGTGCTGTTCAGGGTATCAAGCAGGTCTTCCTGGAAGGCGAGCTTGATTTCGAGTTCGTTGATGCGATCGTCCATGGCGTGGTTTCTCCGGCAGGCGGCGCATTGTAAGCCCTTATGCTCAAGGGGCGCGTCGCTGCCGGGAAACCTGCGCGATGCGCGGCTTACTTCGGTGCCGACAGCAGCATCCACATGATGCCGAAGCGGTCGGTGACCATGCCGAACTGGTCGGCAAAGAAAGTCTTGTCCAGCGGCATCACTACCTGGCCGCCTTCCTTCAGGCCGTTGAAGGCCTTTTCGACCGCGGCCTTGTCAGGATAGTTGATCGACAGGGCGAAGCCATGGAAGTCGGGCTGGTTCGAGCAGCGGCCGTCGGAGGCCATGATCACGCTGTCGCCGATCTGGAACTCCATGTGCATGACCTTGTCTTCGGTGCCGGCGCCGGGCTGGCAACCCTCGCCGCCCTTGCCGGCCTCCGGGTTGTCCTTGAACGTCATCCGCATGTTGACCTTGGCGCCGAGAATCTTCTTATAGAACTCAACGGCTTCATCGCAACGGCCTTCGAAGAACAGATAGGGCTGGACTTGCATGACAACTCCTGTAGGTAGGCCGCCGCTCGGGCGGCCGTGGATATCGGCATGGCGCGCGAATCAGGCGGCGCGCTGGCAACTGGCGCATGCTTTTGTGTACGCCGTCCACAATACCTTAGCAAAGAAAATGGACGACGTCCACATTAAATGGGCGGAGTGTGTGCAGGCTGGAGGGCGGGCGGGAAGTCCACGGTGCTGCACTAGAATGGCCGCGACACCACCAAGCGCCAATCCTTTCGACCGTCCTGCCCCAAACGGAGTTGCCTTGCGTTACGAACTGACCGACCTGCGCCTGTTCCAGGCCATTGCCGATGCGCAAAGCCTGTCAGGTGGCGCTTCGGCCACGCATATCACCGCGTCGGCGGCGAGCTACCGGCTGAAGAACCTGGAGCACGCGATGGGCACGCCGCTGTTCGTGCGTACCGCGCGCGGCATGGAGCTGACGCCGGCCGGCGAAACCCTGCTGGTCCATGTGCGCGAACTGTTGCTTGGCGTCGAGCGCATGCACGGCGAGGTGGGACGCTTTTCTGCCGGACTGAAGGGCAATATCCGGCTGCTGGCCAACAGCAGTTCGCTCAACGGTTTCATCATCCCGAGCGTGAGCCGCTTCCTGCTGGCCAACCCGGATGTGAACATCGACCTGGAGGAGCGCGCCAGCCAGTCGATCCTGGCGGCGGTGGCGGCGCATGAAGCCGATGTCGGCATCCTGGCGGGCGATTTCCAGACGGGCGGCGAAGCCACCGGGGTGCGCTCGGTGCGCTACGCGCGCGACGAGCTGATCCTTGCGGTGGCCGCGGATCACCCGCTGGCGCGCGAGCCCGAAGTGCGCTTCGGCGCGGCGCTGGCCTTCGACTTTGTCTGCATGAGCCGCACCAGCAGCAACTTCCTGTTCCTGCGCGACATGGCGCAGCGCGCGGGCAAGGGGCCCAACGTGCGGCTGCATGCGCACAGCTTCGATGCGGTGCTGTCGCTGGCCGAGGCCGGAGTGGGGGTGGCGCTGGTACCGCGCAGCGTGGCGGCGCAGGCCCTGCGCGAGGCGCGCGTGGTGGGGGTGCGGCTGGCAGAGCCGTGGGCGCTGCGCGAACTGAACCTGATCGTGCGCGCCGACGGCAAGCTGCCGGCGTTTGCCGAGGCCTTTGCGCAGTTCCTGCTGAACGATCCGCGCGTGGTGGCCACGCGCGAAGGCGGCGCCGTGGCAGCCACGGCGCCGTAAACACTTTCCCCGCGCTTCAGCGCTTGCGGTTCAGGAAGGTGGCCATGTGCTGCTGTGGCTCGCCGGTGTCGAAGGCGCTGCCGAACTCGGTCACGCTGTTGTTGATCGAGACTTCCAGCGGCGCATCTTCCCACTCGCGCAGCAGGCGCTTCTGCTGGCGCACCGCGACCGGGCCGAAGCCGGCCAGCAGCGCGGCCACGCGTTCGATTTCCAGGTCCAGCTCCGCCAGCGGCACCACGCGGCTCACCAGCCCCCATTGCAGCGCCTCGGCGGCATCGGTGATCTCGCCCGTCAGCAGCATCCACGCCGTGCGCGCATTGCCGATCAGGCGCGGCATCAGCGCGGCGTGGATCACCGACGGGATGCCGACCTTCACTTCCGGCATGCCCAGCTGCGCGTTGTCGGCGGCGATGCGGATATCGCACGCCAGCGCCAGTTCCAGCCCGCCGCCCAGGCACCAGCCCGGCATGCGCGCGATCACCGGCACCGGCAGGTGGCGCACGGCGTCGCACAGGCGGCGCAGGCCGCTGATGAAGGCCTCGGCGCTGGCGCGGTCCAGTGCGGCCATTTCCTTGATGTCGGCACCGCCGACAAAGCCTTTCTCGCCGGCGCCGCGCAGCACCAGCACGCGTACCGCGTCATTGCCGGCCAGCGCTTCGATGGCGCGCGTGAGCGATGCGATCACCGGCGTGCTCAGGATATTGAGCGAGCCCGCCTCGCGGATGGTGACGGTGGCGATGCCGCGCGCGTCGATCTCGACGCCGGCGTGCGGTTCTTGCTGAAGTGCGCTCATGTCGTTCCTTGTGGCTTACTGGAGCCTGGTGAAATGGATGTCCTCGACGACTTGCTTCCAGTGCGCATTCTGCGCCCGGATCAGGTCGCCGAAGGCCTTGCGCGAACTCGGTGCCGGGATCGCACCTTGTTTCTCGATGGCGGCGATCACCTCGGGCTCGGCCAATACCTGGCGCACGGCGTCGTTGAGCTTGTCGAGAATGGCCGAGGGCGTGCCCGCCGGTGCGCCCAGGCCGAACCACGACGGGTTGTTCATCGCCGGCAGGCCGGCCTCGGCATAGGTCGGCACATTGGGCAGCACCTTCAGGCGCTGCTGCGCGGCGACCGCCAGCGGCTTCAGGCGCCCGCCCTGGATCAGGCCGGACGACGACGGGATATTGTCGAACACCACCTGGATCTGGCCTGCCACCGCATCGTTGAGCGCCGGGCCCAGGCCCTTGTATGGCACGTGCAGCATGCGCGTGCCGGTGGCGTTCATGAACAGCTCGCCGTTCATATGGCTCAGTCCGCCGTTGCCGGACGAGCCGAACGAGTACTTGCCCGGGTTGGCCTTCAGCAGCTTGATGAACGACTGCAGGTCCGTGGCCGGGAACGCCGGGTTGACCACCAGCACGTTGGGCACGTCGGCCAGGTTGCTGACCGGCGCGAAGTCCTTGACCGGGTCATAGGCGGTCTTCAGGTAGACGTTGGGGTTGACGGCGTGCGAGCTCTCCACCTCCATCACCAGCGTGTAGCCGTCGGCCGGCTGCCTGGCCGCGTAGGCGCTGCCGACCGCGCCGCCGGCGCCCGGGCGGTTCTCGACCACCACCGGTTGCCCCAGCACCGGGCCCAGGCGCGTGCCGACGATGCGGGCAATGATGTCGGTGGTGCCGCCGGCGGCGTAGGGGACGATCAGCTTGATCGGCCGGTCGGGATACGCGCTTGCATGTGCGGCGCCGCTTGCGCATGCCGCCAGCAGCGCGATGGCGGTGAAGGTCGGTTTCATCGGTGTCTCCGTGTCGGTGTTTTTGGTCTCGTGGGTAGCTGCGCGCCGTTCAGCCCGCCGGGCTGTGTTCGCCCAGCAGCGGCGGCGGTGGCAGCGGCAGGTCGTGCCCGGCCAGCATCGGGTTGCGCACCATGGGTACGCGGCCCATGACGGGGTGTTCGGCCATCTGCATCAGCCCGCGGTGCTGGACCTGCGGGTGGGCGAAGACTTCGGCCATGGTGTGGATCGGCCCCCAGGGCACGCCGGCCGCATCGAAGGCATCGGTCCACGCAGCGCGGGTGCGCGTGGGGAAGAGATCGGTCAGCAGGGCGCGCAGCGCGGGCAGGTGTTCGATGCGCGCGGAATTGGTGGCATAGCGCGGGTCCTGCGCAAGATCCGGCATGCCGGCAACGGCGCAGAAGCGCGCAAACTGGCTGTCATTGCCGATCGCCAGGATCAGGTGGCCGTCGGCGCAGCGGAACACCTCATAGGGCGCGCAGTTGGGATGAGCGTTGCCGCTGCGCTGCGGGTTCTGGCCCGACACCAGGTAGTTGGCAGCCTGGTTGGCGTTCATCGCCACCGCGACATCGAGCAGCGCGATATCCAGGTGCGCACCGAGCCCGGTCGCCTGGCGCTGGTACAGCGCGGCCAGGACTGCGGAGGTGGCATACATGCCGGTGCTCAGGTCGACCACGGCGACGCCGGTGCGCAGCGGCCCGGCGCCGGGCGTGCCGTCGGGCTGGCCGGTGTAGCTCATCAGCCCGCCCATGCCCTGGAATACATAGTCGTAGCCGGGTTTGTCCGCCATCGGCCCGCTCTGGCCGAAGCCGGTGATCGACAGGTAGACCAGGCGCGGGTTGAGCGCCTTGAGCGTGTCGTAGTCCAGCCCGTAGCGGCGCAGCGTGCCGACCTTGTAGTTCTCGACCAGCACGTCGGCCTCGCGCGCCAGCTCACGTACCTGCGCCGCGCCCTCGGGCGTGCCGTAGTCGATCGCGACCGAGCGCTTGCCGCGGTTGCAGCAGATGAAGTAGCCGGACAGGCGCCGGGTGTCGCCGCTGCCCTCGGGCGCTTCCAGGTAGGGCGGGCCCCAGCCGCGGGTATCGTCGCCGCGCTCCGGGTGCTCGACCTTGGTTACCTCGGCGCCCAGGTCGGCCAGGTTCTGGGTACACCAGGGACCGGCCAGGATGCGCGACAGGTCCAGGACCCGGACTCCTTCCAGGGCACGATGCAGCATGACGACTCCGCTTTCAGACAACAGTGCGGCGGAGTATAGGGAGGGGTCCTGGCGCGAACCAGTCGAGAGTTTTGAAAGGCGCGTTCGCGGGATTTGAATGGTCCGGCGGGCCCGGATGCAGGTGGCGCCGGCGCCCCCGCCAGTCCCGGCGTTTGGCGCGTGGGCGCTGCCGTGTCACAATTCGCGTTTGGCACTGACGCGGCGCGTGACTCGGCCGGCCGCGTCGCCGTGCTTCCCGCCGCCCCGGCGCGCGTATTGGAAGCCCGCCCAAGAGCCGACAAATTCACTTAGATTTTCTGGCGATGACTACCATCCTGCAGCACATTCCTTCCGGCCAGCGCGTCGGAATCGCCTTCTCCGGCGGCCTTGACACCAGCGCGGCACTCCTCTGGATGCGCCAGAAGGGCGCTGTCCCCTACGCCTACACCGCCAACCTGGGCCAGCCCGACGAGCCCGACTACGAGGACATCCCGCGCCGCGCCAAGGCCTACGGCGCCGAGGAAGCCCGCCTGGTCGACTGCCGCACGCAACTGGTGGCCGAAGGCATCGCCGCCATGCAGTGCGGCGCGTTCCATATCTCGACCGCCGGCATCACCTACTTCAACACCACCCCGATCGGCCGCGCCGTCACCGGCACCATGCTGGTTGCTGCGATGAAGGAAGATGGCGTCAATATCTGGGGCGATGGCAGCACGTTCAAGGGCAATGACATTGAACGCTTCTACCGCTACGGTCTCCTGACCAACCCCGGCCTGCAGATCTACAAGCCGTGGCTGGACCAGCAGTTCATCGACGAACTGGGCGGCCGCGCCGAGATGTCGGAGTTCATGCGCCAGAACGGCTTCGATTACAAGATGTCGGCCGAAAAGGCGTACTCGACCGACTCCAACATGCTGGGCGCCACCCACGAGGCCAAGGACCTGGAGCACCTGGATTCGGGCATCCGCATCGTGCAGCCGATCATGGGCGTGCAGTTCTGGCGCGATGACGTGGAAGTCAAGCGCGAGGAAGTCACCGTGCGCTTCGAGGAAGGCCAGCCGGTCGCGCTGAACGGCCAGACCTTCGCCAACAGCGTCGACCTGTTCATGGAAGCCAACCGCATCGGCGGGCGCCATGGCCTGGGCATGAGCGACCAGATCGAGAACCGCATCATCGAAGCCAAGAGCCGCGGCATCTACGAAGCCCCGGGCCTGGCGCTGCTGTTCATCGCCTACGAGCGCCTGATCACCGGCATCCACAACGAAGATACCATCGAGCAGTACCGCGACAACGGCCGCCGCCTTGGCCGCCTGCTGTACCAGGGCCGCTGGTTCGACCCGCAAGCCATCATGCTGCGCGAAACCGCCCAGCGCTGGGTGGCCGGCGCCATCACCGGCGAAGTCACCATCGAATTGCGCCGCGGCAACGACTACTCGATCCTGAACACCACCTCGCCCAACCTGACCTACAAGCCGGAACGGCTGACCATGGAAAAGGGCGAGTCGATGTTCACGCCGCTGGACCGTATCGGCCAGCTGACCATGCGCACGCTGGATATCGTCGACACGCGCGAGAAGCTGCAGACGTATGCCAAGAGCGGCCTGCTGTCGACCAAGGTCAGTGCCTCGCTGCCGAAGCTGGAAGACTGAGCGTCGCCGCGCCTCGCCTGACGGCGGGCCAGCCAGAAACCGGCACCTTCGGGTGCCGGTTTTTTTTCGTCTCGGCGTTTTCCCCAGCTGTCCCGGAATGTCAAACGTACGTCCCGGAATATCAAACCGCGCGGTCCCGATCGCCAGATACTGCGTGCGCTCGTCGCCCTTCGGGGGCGGGCTGTGAACGCACGGCGGCGCGAAGACCGCCGGTCTGCTTCCGGAGACGCCCATGTCCAGACCTCGCCTTGCCCTTGCCGCAGAGCCGGCCACGCCGGCCCTGCCGGCTGTTGCCGGACCGCGCTATGCGTGGCTCGTCTTTGCGCTGACGTTCGCGCTGCTGCTGTCGGACTACATGTCGCGCCAGGTGCTCAACGCGGTGTTTCCGCTGCTGAAGGCCGAATGGCAGCTCGGTGATACAGAGCTGGGCGCGCTCGGCGGCGTGGTGGCGCTGATGGTGGGCGTGCTCGCGATTCCGCTGTCGCTGCTGGCCGACCGCTGGGGACGCGTGCGCAGCCTGATCCTGATGGCGGCGCTGTGGAGCCTGGCCACGCTGGGCTGCGCGGTGGCGGACAGCTTCGGCCAGATGTTCCTGGCGCGGCTTTGCGTCGGCATCGGCGAGGCGGCCTATGGCAGCGTGGGTATCGCGGTGGTGGTGTCGGTGTTCCCGCGCCATCTGCGCGCCAGCCTCAGCGCGGCATTCATTGCCGGCGGCGCGTTCGGCTCGGTGCTTGGCATGGGGCTGGGCGGCGTTCTGTCGGCCCATTTTGGCTGGCGCATCGCCTTTGCCGGGATCGCCGGCTTCGGCCTGGTGATGGTGGCGCTCTACTACCTGACGATCAGCGAGCATCGGCTGCGCGGGCTCCAGCAACGCGTGGGCGCGGCCAACGGCGACGCCGCGGCCTCGGCCCGGCAACTGGAGCCGCGCCGGATCGTACGCGAGCTGCTGACGGTGCCTTCCATGCTCTGCGCCTGCGCGGGAAGTGCGCTGCAGCTGCTGGTGATGGCGGCGCTGCTGGGCTGGCTGCCCAGCTTCCTGTCGCGCGACTACGGCATGGCGACCGGGCGCGCCGGCGTGGCCGCGGCAATGCTGGTGCTGATGGCCGGCGTAGGCATGGTGGCCTGCGGTGCGCTGACCGACCGCGTGGCGCGGCGCGTGCCCGCGCGCAAATGGCAGATGGCCATCGCCTACAGCGTGATTTGCTGCGTCTTGCTGATGACGGCGTTCCGGCTGCCCGCGGGCCACGCGCAGCTGGTGCTGATCGGCGCGGGCATGCTGGTGGTGGGCGGCACCGCCGGCCCCGCCAGTGCGATGGTGGCCAACCTGACGCGGCCTGCCATCCATGCGACCGCGTTTGCCACGCTGACCCTGATCAACAACCTGCTGGGGCTGGCACCAGGCCCGTTCCTGACCGGCGTGCTGGCCGACCACATCGGCCTGACCGGCGCGCTGCAATGGATTCCGCTGGCCGGTGCGGCCGCGGCCCTGCTGTTCTGCCTCGGTCGCCGGCATTACGCGGCGGACCTGCGCCGCCTGGATGGCCACGCTGTGCCTCACGTTATTCCTGCCTGACTCTTTCCAATCCGACCATGACTGCTACCACCCACACTGTCCTGATGGTGCCGGGCCTGCGCGACCACGTCGCCGAGCACTGGCAAACGCTGCTGCAAGCCGAACTGCAGGCGCAGGGGCACGACGTCCGCTGCGTGCCGCCGCTGGAGCACGACAAGCTCAGCTGCGCGGCTCGCGTCGCTGCACTCGATGCGGAACTGGCGGACATCGACAAGCCGGTCGTGCTGGTCGCGCACAGCGCCGGCGTGATGATCACCGTGCACTGGGCGGCACGGCACCAGCGCCAGATCCTGGGCGCGCTGCTGGTGACGCCGCCGGATTTCGCGCAGCCGCTGCCGCCCGGCTATCCGGCGCCGGACGCGCTGGTGCAGGGGGGCTGGCTGCCGACGCCGCTCGCGCCCCTGCCGTTCCCAACTTTGGTTGCTGCCAGCGGCAACGACCCTTTGGCCAGCCATGCGCGCGTCGCGGAGATGGCCGCCGCATGGGGCGGCCGGCTGGTGGACCTGGGCAACGTCGGCCACCTCAACCCTGCCGCGGGCTACGGCCCGTGGCCGCGTGCCCATGACTTGCTGGCGGAACTGGGCACCCTGGTCACGCGCGATTCGTGACCTCGCCGCATCCGCGGCACAACAAAAGAATCCGGCCGCAAAGGCCGGGCAATCAAGGAGGAGAAAAATGAAAACCAGAAGCACCGTCATGGCCCTGATGCTGGGCTGTCCGCTGGCGGCCGCCGCGCAATCGTCGGTCACGCTGTATGGCGTGGCGGACGTCAATGTCGAGTACGTGAACCGCGTCGGCGCTGTGCCGGTTGCCACCAACGGCTTCAACCCGGGGCCAGGCGACAAGGTGTTCCGCATGGCCTCGGGCGGGCTGTCCGGGTCGCGCTGGGGCCTGCGCGGCGCGGAAGATCTTGGTGCGGGATGGCAGGCGTCGTTCGTGCTGGAAAGCGGCTTCAGCCTGGACAGCGGCACCATGCAGCAGAGCGGCCGCCTGTTCGGCCGCCAGGCCTTTGTCGCGCTGCAGCGCGCCGGCATCGGCCAGCTCAGCCTGGGCCGCCAGTACACGTCGATCTTTGAAGCGCTGGCGAACTTCTCGCCTACTGCCTACGCCACGCAATATGAACCGGTGGTGCTGCAGGCGGGCGCCAATTTCCGCGAGGACAACACGGTCAAGTACACCGGCCAGTTCGGCCCGCTGACGGCGCGCGCGCACTGGTCGTTCGGCGCCGGGCTGGCGCTGCCGCAAACGGTTGGCATTGCCACGCCGATCGGCGGCAATGGCGAAGTGCCCGGACAGTTCCGGCGTGACACCGCCTACGGGGCCTCGCTGGCATATGGCACCGGGCCGTTCGGCGCCACTATTGGCTATGACCAGTGGAACCCCACCATCGGCACCAGCAATGGCACCGTGCGCAAGGCGGTCGTGGCGGCGAGCTATGCCTTCGGTCCGGCCAAGATCATGGGGGGCTATCGCTGGGGTCAGAACAAGAATGCCGCTGACGTGGTGATCCAGCGCGATGACTATTACTGGATCGGCGCCAACTACCAGGTCACCCCCGCCGTGGGGCTGACGCTGGAGTACAACTATGACAATGTCAGGAGCCTGTTCGGCAATACGCAGGTCGCCAATCCGTGGCAGCTTGCTTTTGTTGCCAACTATGCGTTCTCGCGGCGCACGGATGTGTACCTGTCTACGGCCTATGCTCGCAATGCCGGGCTGATGCTGGAGTCGCTGGCCACGGTCTATGCCAACAGCCTGTCGTTGGGCAACAGCTATGCGGCGGCCAACGGGCAGCGCAGCATGGTTGGCGTGGCTTTGGGGATGCGGCACAAGTTTTGAGTTGGCTGCAGTTGGATTGTTGCCATGCGGTCGGTTGTCGTTCTTGGCATACGTGGCTGTTTCGCCGGCTTAGCCGGCGAGTCACTTTTTGTCCGAGCGACAAAAAGCGTAGGCCGCCTGCTGCCAGCCGCATCGCGGGGACGCCTACGGCTGCTGCGCAGGCTCAAAATGCGTTGACGGTCATTGGGCGCTTGCGCGGAGCGCAGCCGAAGGCGTTGATGCGATATCGCTCGAGAGCGCGGGCCACCGCCCGACTTGGGGATCGTTCAAAAGCCGGTTATCGCAGGCACTGTCCCTGACTCACATGGCGTAGCAGGGTCGAACCGCGATCACATCCAAACGGCAAGCACCGCCGCCCATATGACCGACGCCGCGTAATTGATTGCCAGCCGCATAGGCGACGCGCTTCTTGCCTACTTCTTGTCGCTTGGACAAGAAGTAGGTCGCCGGCTACGCCGGCGAAACAGCCACGCTAGTCAAGAACGACAACCGACCGCGTAGCGACAGCCCAATCAACCACACCCGCCAACAGCCACCACCCTCAAATTCGCAAAGAACCTTTCCTCTATTACCCCGCCTGCGCCCGCCATGCCGACACGCTGCGCCCAAAACGCCCGCTGAACCACCGCGAGAACGCGCTCAGCGACGAAAACCCCAGCAGCGCGGCCACTTCCGACAGCGGACGCTCGCGGTTCTCCAGGTAGCGGATTACCAGGTCGGCACGGGCCTCGGCAAGGATGTCGGAGTAGGTCGTATGTTCCTGCCCGAGCCGCCGATGCACGGTGCGCCGGTCGACGCTCAGGTGCTGGGCCACGCGTTCGACCGAGCACAGTCCGGTGGGCAGCAGCGCATAGACCAGCTTGCGCACCATGTCCGACATGGTCGCCGCGGTCGACTGCGCCAGCAGCGTGCCGAGATAGTGCTTCACCTGCTGCGCCATCACCGGGTCATACGACGGCAACGGCGCCTCCAGGTCCGAGGCCAGGCAGACGATGCCGTCGAAATCCTGGTTGAAGGTGCAGGGCATGCCGAACACGCGTGAAAACGTGGCCGCGTTGGCCGGCGCGGGGTGGGTGAAGCAGATGCTGCGCGGCCGCCAGGACTGCCCCAGGAACAGCCTCAGCATCCGGAACACCACGCCGACCGCGAGGTCGGCGGCCTGCCGCAAGGTGCCCGGCGCTTCGGTGAGCACCTGCAGCCGGATCATCACCAGTTCATCGCTGTCTTCGATACGCATCGACAGCGATTCATTCTGCAGGCCCATGTAGCGGACCATCGACTCCAGCGCGCGGCGCAGCGTGGGCTCTTCACGCACCACGAAGGCGAGCGGGCCGAGGTTGGAGAACTCGCGCAGCTCGGCCATGCGCAGGCCGAAATCGTCGGCCCCGGTGGCGTGTGCCGACGCATCCAGCAAGCGGCCGACCGAGGCCGCGGGGATGCGGATATCGGGATCGAGCAGGACCGAGCGGTTGATCTTTGCCGCCCTCAGTTGCTGGTACGGATCGAGCCCCAGCGAACGCGCGACTTCCACGTAATTGGTCAGGCTGGCGCTGCGCAGATAGTAGGACATTGGGCGGATTCCGTGCTTTCCCTGAGTGTCCCGAAATGTAAATCGGATGTCCCCAATCGTCAAATCGCGGCCGGTCGTTCACCGATACTCCAACCACTAACCAACCGGAGCCATCCATGCAATTCCTTGACGATTCCCTGCACCCCGAAAACATGGACAAGGTGGTGATCACCGTTGCGCCCTATGGCCCGGAATGGATGCCGCAGGACTTTCCCGAAGACATCCCCGTCACCATGGAAGAGCAGGTCCAGAAAGCCGTGGACTGCTACAACGCCGGCGCCACGGTGCTGCACCTGCACGTGCGCGAACTGGACGGCAAGGGCTCCAAGCGCTTGTCCAAGTTCAACGAGCTGATCGCCGGCGTGCGCGCCGCGGTGCCGGACATGATCATCCAGGTGGGCGGCTCGATCTCGTTTGCGCCGGAAGACGACGGCCAGGCGGCCAAGTGGCTGTCCGACGACACCCGCCACATGCTGGCGGAGCTGGAGCCCAAGCCCGACCAGGTGACCGTGGCGATCAACACCACGCAGATGAACATCATGGAGTTGCTCTATCCGGAATACCTGAAGGGCACCTCGCTGGAACACCCGGCCTACCAGGCCGCCTATCGCGAAATGACCGTGCCGGCCGGCCCGGGCTGGGTGGAAGAGCACCTGCGCCGGCTGCAGGCCTCGGGCATCCAGCCGCATTTCCAGCTGACCGGCATGCACGCGCTGGAAACGCTGGAGCGGCTGGTGCGCGCCGGCGTCTACACCGGCCCGCTGAACCTGACCTGGATCGGCATCGGCGGCGGCTTCGACGGCCCCAACCCGTTCAACTTCTTCAACTTCGTGCACCGCGCGCCGGACGGCTGCACGCTGACCGCCGAGTCGCTGCTGAAGAACGTGCTGCCGTTCAACATGATGGCGATGGCGATGGGCCTGCACCCGCGCTGCGGCATCGAAGACACCATCATCGACCAGCACGGCAACCGCATGACCTCGGTGCAGCAGATCGAGCAGTGCGTGCGCGTGGCGCATGAACTGGGCCGCGAGATCGCATCGGGCAAGGAAGCCCGCGAGATCTACCGCATCGGCACCTGGTACGACAGCGCCGACGCCACGCTGGAAGCCAATGGCATGGCGCCCAACCGCAAGGCGGGGCAGAAGAACCTGCCGCTGCGCGCGGCGGCCTGACCCTGGCCACAGGGCCGGCATACCGGCCGGCCCTTGCCATGCACTACCGGAGTTCGTGATGCATCACCCTGACGCCCTCGCCAATCCCTGCATCAACATCTGCCGCATGGACCTCGCCAACCGCTATTGCCAGGGCTGCGCCAGGACACGGCTGGAAATCGGGCGCTGGGCGCAGATGAGCGAGGCGGAGCGTGCGCAAGTGCTGGCGGCGGCGCCGGCCCGCCGCGGGCAGCGTGCCGCTACGGGCGCTCTGCCATGAACCAGCCTGTCTCCCTCTTCATCCAGGTCGGGTTCGACCTGGTCTGCCCCTGGTGCATGATCGGCAAGCGCCATCTTGAAACGGCGCTGGCGCAGCTGGCCCAGCAACGGCCCGATGTAGCGGTCACGGTCGAATGGCGCAGCTCTCTCCTGTTTCCGACGCTGCCGCCTGCCGGCATCCCCTATCGCAAGTTCAGCCTGGCGCGGCTTGGCAGCGCCGAAGCCGTGGCGCTGCGGCAGGCGCAGGTATGCGCCGCGGCGCGCGAGGCCGGCATCACGCTGGAACTTGACCGCATCGAAGTGCTGCCCAACACCGTGCTTGCGCATCGCCTGATCCGGTATGCGCGCCAGGCTGGTGGCGAGGCGGCCGCATCCGTGCTGATCGACCGATTGTTTGAAGAGTACTTCCTGCGCGGCGAGGACCTCGGCGATCCACGCGTGCTGCACGCCGCGGCGATCGCCTCCGGCATGCCGATGCCGCAAGCGGCGGCACCGGCCACTGTGCAAGACCTGGCATGGCTGCCGCCGCTGCATGGCGAGGATGTGCCGCTACCCAATCCCGGCCTGGGCGTGCCGCGCTTTGTGATCAACGGTGCGCCGCCGATCGCTGGCGCCAGGCCGCCGCGTGCCTTGCTGGAGGCAATGCTGCGGGCGCTGGCCCGCGCGTCTCCCGCTTCCCCACCCCCGCCAGGCATCGCGCTCACCGCCCGGTGACGCCGCGCCCGGCAATGCTGGACAGAAGATCCATACTACATAACGGAGACAACATGCCCACCCACCCTTCATTCCTGCTGCGTATCGCCGCCGTGGCGGCCGGCCTGGCGCTGGCGGCTCCCGCTGCCATGGCCTGGACCAGCAAGCCGGTCCGGATGCTGGTGCCCGCCCCCGCGGGCGGCACCATGGACGTGCTCGCGCGCCTGCTGGCAGACCAGCTGTCGGCCGACCTTGGCCACCCCGTGGTGGTCGACAACAAGCCGGGCGCCGGCGGCGGCATTGCCATCACTACCATGCTGGCCGCGCCCGCTGATGGCCAGACCATCATGGTCACCGCCAGCAATGTGCTGACCGAGATCCCGCATGTGCTCAAGCAGCCGTTCGACCCGCTGAAAGACGTCAGGCCCGTCGCCGCCGTGGCGCGTTCGCGCATGGTGATGATTGGCGCGCCTGGCCTGCCGGCCAAGGACCTGAAGGGCCTGGTCAGCTACGCCCGGGCCAATCCGGGCAAGCTCAGCTTTGCTTCGTACAGCGCCGGCACCGCTTCGCACTACGCGGGCATGATCATGAACCAGAAGGCCGGGCTGGACTTGCAGCATGTGCCCTTTGCCGGTTCCGCGCCGGCGCTGACGCAGGTGATGGGCAATCAGATTGCCGTGATGTACGACGGCATGGTGACCTCGCTGCCGATGATCCGTGCCGGCAAGGTGCAGGTCTATGCCGTGGCGTCGAAGAGCCGCTCGGCGCTGCTGCCGCAGGTGCCAACCTTTGCGGAAATGGGTTACCCCGACATGGAGTTCAGCAACTGGGTGGGCGTGATTGCGTCGTCGAAGCTGTCGCCCGAACTGGCCGAGAAGGTCCACGCGGCTGCCTACAAGGCCGCGGCTTCTGCCAAGGTGCGTGACCGCATGGAGGCGCTCGGTTATGAGCCGCTGCCGGCGCAGCCCCTGCCGCAACTGAGCGAATCAGTGCGCACGGAGTTCGAGCGCAATGCCGGCATCGTCAAGGCGTTCAATATCCAGCCCTGAGTCAGTTCCCGGCAACGCAAAAGGGCAGCCTCATCCGAGGCTGCCCTTTCTTCTTCCTGCTGCCGGCTCAGGCGCCGGTGCTGCGCAAGCGCTTCTTGTCGATCTTGCCGACGCTGGTCTTCGGGATCTCGTCGACAAACAGGATCCGCTCGGATTCCGGCACCGCATATTTGCTGAGCCGGTTGGCCTCGACGCGCGCCAGCAGCGACGTACGAATCGTATCCGCGGTCACCGTTGTGCCAGGCTTGCGCACCACGAATGCCATCGGCCGCTCGCCCCACCTGGCGTCCGGCACGCCGATGACCGCGCACTCCTGCACGCCCGGCACCTGCGTGACCAGGCTCTCGACCTCGATCGACGAGACCCATTCGCCGCCGGTCTTGATCACGTCCTTGATCCGGTCGACGATCTGCACGAAGCCGTCGGCCCCCATTACCGCGATGTCCTGCGTATGCAGGTAGCCGCCGGCCCACAGCTCGGCCGATGCCTCGGGCTTGCCATGGTATGCCCTGGTCAGGAACGGTGCGCGCAGCACGATCTCGCCGCGCGCCTGGCCGTCGCGCGGCACCTCGTGCATCGATTCATCCACCAGGCGGAAGTCCACCATCGCCACCGGCCGCCCCGTCGAGCAGCGCATGCGCACTTCGGTCTCATGGTCGCGATGTGCGTCGCCTGGCGGCAACTGTGCCAGCGCGACGATGGGGCCGGTCTCCGACATGCCATAGCCGGCAAACACATCCATGCCGCGCTCGAGGGCAGCCTCGCACAACGCCGGCGGCAGCGCCGAGCCGCCGATGATGAGCTTCCAGCCCGACAAGTCCTGGCCGCTTGCCTGCGCCGCCTGCAACAGCATCTGCAGCAAGGTCGGCACGCAGTGCGAGAACGTGACCCGCTCGGTCTCGCGCAACTGCAGCAGCATGTCCGGCGCATAGCGCCCCGGCAGCACGATGCGCAGCCCGAGCATGACCGCGACATACGGGATGCCCCAGGCGAGCACGTGGAACATCGGCGTGATCGGCATGTAGACGTCTTCCCGATGCAGGCGCTGTCCTTCGCGCGGCGCGCACAGGCTGGTGGCCGAGGCCAGCGCATGCAGCACGATATCGCGATGGCTGTAGCACACGCCCTTGGGATCGCCGGTGGTGCCCGTCGTGTAGAAGGTGGCGGCGCGGGTGTTCTCGTCGAACTCGGGGAAGTCGAAGTCGGGCGAGGCCGCGCTCAGCAGCGTCTCGTACTCGCCGCAGAACGGCAGAGATGTCGGCGGCACGTGCTGGCCGTCGGCCAGCAGGACAAAGCTGCGCACGCTGGTCAGCTGGCCGCGGATCTCTTCCATCACCGGCAGGAAGTCGGGATGGAGCAGCACCACCTCGGCGCCGGAATCGTTCAGCGTGTACAGGATTTGCTGCGCCGACAGCCGCACGTTGACCGTGAACAGCGTCGCGCCCATCATCGGCACGCCGAAATAGCATTCCAGGTAGCGGTGGCTGTCCCAGTCCATCACCGCCACGGTGGTGCCGTGCGCCACCCCCTGCGCCGCCAGCGCTGAAGCCAGCCGGCCGACACGCCGGTGGAAGTCGCGATAGCTATGGCGCAGTTGCCCGCGGTACGTGATCTGCTGGTCGCCGTAGAGCGACAGCGAATTGAGCAGCAGTTGCCTGACGAGCAAGGGATAGGCATAAGCCTGCGGCGCCGCAGGCACAAGGTTTGGTTGCATGTCTGCCTCCGTCAGAACGGCACGTCGCCGATGATGCCGGCGCGCTCCATTTTGCGCACCGTGGGCGCATAGTCCTGCACTGCGTAATGCTGGGTGCAGCGGTTGTCCCAGATCGCCACGCTGTTCTTCTTCCAGCGCCAGCGCACCTGGTACTCCGGGATCTCCGCCTGCGCGCACAGGTAGTGCAGCAGATCGCCGGCGCCGGGCATGAAATCCTTGCCGAAGCGGACCACGTCGTCGCGGTGGTAGTTGGCAAAGTGCGAGGTGAAGGCGTTGACGAACAGGACCTTCTCGCCCGTCTCCGGGTGGGTGCGCACCACGGGATGCTCCACCATCGGGAACTGCGCCGCCAGCGCGGCACGCTTCTCCGGCGGCATATTGGCGCCGAAGGTGTGTTCGATGCTGTGCTTGGCGCGCAGGCCTTCGATGCGGGCCTTGATGTCCTGCGGCAGGCGGCGGTACGCCTCGCCCATGTTCACCCAGATGGTGTCGCCGCCCACTGCCGGCGTTTCCACGCAGCGCAGCACGCAGCCCATCGGCGGCGCCTGGCGCCAGGTGGCGTCGCAATGGAACGAGTTCTCGTAGTGCTCGACCTTGCTGTCGGGCGACTTGTAGATCTGCACCAGGCCCGGGTGCTCCGGGTCGCTGCCTACCACCGGGTGGTCTTCCAGTTCGCCGAAGCGGCGGGCAAAGGCAACGTGTTCGGCGCGGGTGATGTCCTGGTCGCGCAGGAACAGCACCTTGTGCTGCAGCAGCAGCGCCTTGATCTCGGTGAACAGGCCGGCGTCGCGTGATGCATCGGCCAGGCTGACGCCGCTCAGTTCGGCGCCAATGGTGCAGGTCAGGGGTTCTGCATGCATGGTGTGGTCTCCTCTGTTGTTGTTCTCAGATGACGAAGATCGACGAGCCGGTGGTACGGCGCGCCTCCAGGTCCTGGTGCGCCTGGACCGCGTCTTCCAGCGCATAGCGCTGGTTGATGCCGATGCGGATGCGGCCCGCGCCCACGTGGTCGAACAGCTCGCCCGCCAGCGCTTGCTTCTCCGCAGGGTCGGCGATGTAGTCGGCCAGCGCCGGGCGCGTCAGGAACAGCGATCCCTTCATCGCCAGCAGCACGGGGTCGAACGGCGGAATCGGGCCCGATGCGGTGCCCACGCACACCATGGTGCCGCGCCGCTTGAGCGAATCCAGCGACGCCATGAAGGTGGTCTTGCCGACGCTGTCGAATACCACCGAGACCCCCACGCCGTCGGTCAGCTCGCGCACGCGCTTGGCTACGTCTTCGCGGGTGTACTGGATGATGTGGTCGCAGCCGTGCGCACGCGCCACTTCGGCCTTGGCTTCGGTGGACACCGTGCCGATCACCGTCAGGCCCAGCAGCTTGGCCCACTGCGACACGATCAGCCCGACCCCGCCCGCCGCGGCGTGCAGCAGGATGGTGTCGCCCTGGCTGAACGGATAGATGCGGCGCATCAGGTAGGCCGAGGTCAGCCCGCGCATGGTCATGGCCGCGGCGGTTTCGAAGGCAATGCTCTCGGGCAGGCGGATCAGCGGCGCGGCCGGTACCAGGCGCTCGGTGCTGTAGGCGCCCAGCGTGTTGACGAAGCCGGTGTAGGTGACGCGGTCGCCCGCCGCCACGTTGGTCACGCCCGGGCCGACGGATACCACCACGCCGGCGGCTTCCACGCCCATGCCGCTGGGCAGCGGCACGGGATAGGTGCCATTGCGGAAGTAGGTGTCGGCGTAGTTCAGTCCCACTGCGACGTGGCGGATGCGGACCTGTCCGGGGCCCGGATCGCCCACTTCCATGTGTTCATAGCGAAGCACTTCGGGGCCGCCGGTCTCGTACATGCGGACAACGTTTGCCATGGTCTTGTCTCCTGGAGTCTGGTTGGTGCAGAACACGCTGCAGCTGCAGGGAACTGTAGAGATTGCTGCCCCGGCCGGCTTTGCATTGGCTCCCGATGACTTTGCATTTCATGCCATGCGGCCCTATGATCGCTGCTGCGGCGGGCAGACCGCGCCCCCGACTGACATCTCATCGCAAGGCAACGCTGGCTTGGAAACCCTGATACGTGCTGCCGCACTAACCAACTTCCTCGAGGTTTCGCGCGACCTCGGCCTGGATCCGCAGCCGTTGCTGCGCCAGGCGCGACTGCGGCGGGCCTGGCTGGACGATCCCGACCAGCGCGTCCCGCTCAGCGCCTGCGTGGCGCTGCTGGAAGCCGCCGCGCAGGCCTCGGCCTGCCCGACCTTCGGGCTGCGCATGGCGGAGTCGCGCCAGCTGTCGGACTTTGGCGTGATGAGCCTCTTGATCAGCCAGCAGCCCACGCTGCGCGCCGCGCTTGCCACCACCATCCGCTACCGGCACCTGGTCAATGACTCGGTGGCGCTGTTGCTCGAGGATGCCGGCAGCGCCGTGGTCATCCGGCAGGAAGTGCTCAGCGACGCGCCCTCGCGGCAGGCCACCGAGCTGGCCATCGGCGTCGTCTTCCGCATGTGCGCGCTGCTGCTGGGTCCGCGCTGGCAGCCGATCGGCGTGAGCTTCACGCATGCGCCGCCGGCCGACCTGCGCATCCATCGCCGCCTGTTCGGTTGCCCGCTGGAGTTCAACGCGGACTGCAATGGCATCATCTGCCGCGCGGCCGACCTCGACGCGCCGAACCCGACGGCGGATCCGGTCATGGCACGCTACGCACAGCAGTTCATCGACACGCTGCCGCGCGCCAACCCGCAGTCCATCGGCCATGAAGTGCGCGCCGCCATCTACCTGATGCTGCCAATGGGCCGCGCCACCTGCGAGGCCGTGGCGGAGGGCCTGGGCCTGAGCCTGCGCACCATGCAGCGCCAGCTCGACGACGCGGGCGAGACCTTTACTGAGATCCTGAACGACGTGCGGCGTGAACTGGCGCGACGGTACGTGGAGAACCCGCGCTATTCGCTGCTGCGGGTGTCGCAGTTGCTGGGGTATGGGTCGGCCAGCTCCTTTACCCGGTGGTTTTCTGCGCAGTTCGGGATGGCGCCGGCCAGCTGGCGCAGGGATCACGCGCAACGCTAGCGCGGGCGATGCCGTCAGCCTGGCGTCACCGTCGCGCGTGCTTCGCGCAGCGCCTGCTCGGCATCCTTGATATTGCCCAGCGGCGCGAGGACGGCCGCATCGAACGGCCGCACCGGCTGTCCCTCGCGCACCAGCACCGGCCAGTCCGGATTCGCAAGGGCGCCGCGTCCGAGCGCGACCAGCGTCGCGCCATCGTCCAGCAGGCTGGCCGCGCGCGATGGCTCATGCAGGCTGCCGTTGGCCATGATCGTGAGCCCGGGCGCGGCACGGCGTGCAAGCTGCACCAGCGTCGCGCCGTCGTCCGCGAAGGCGGGCTGCCATGCTTCGTGCTCCGTCACGTGGAGGTAGTCCACGCTGCTTGCCGCGAGCGCGGAGAAAACGGCGGCCGCGCCTTCCGCGCCTTCCGGCCACTTGTGGACGAAATCATTGACCTTGCCTTGCGAGATGCGCACGCCGACGGGGAAGCCAGCTCCCACGGCAACGCGCACCGCGCGGACGGTTTCCAGCGGCAGGCGCATGCGCTGTGCGATGCTGCCGCCCCAGGCGTCCTGGCGTTGATTCGTATAGCTCGTCAGGAACTGATCCAGCAGATAGCCATTGGCACCGTGGATTTCAACGCCGTCGAAACCCGCGTCACGGGCCAGCCGGGCGGCCTGCGCAAAGCCTTCGATGGCCTGCAGGATGTCCGCCTCTTCCATGGCGCGCGGCATCCGGTATGGACCCTTGCCGGCATACACGGTCATTTGCAGCCCCTTGGGCTGCACCGCCGAGGGCCCGACCGTGTGGTCGCGGAAGCGGTTGGCCTGCGACAGCGCACCGGCGTGCATCAGCTGGGCCACGATGCGCCCGCCCTGCTGGTGGACCGCGGCAACCACCTGGCGCCACGCGGCCACTTGCTGCGCATCCGTCAAACCGGGCTGGCCGGCATAGCCCTGGGTATAGGCACGGTCGGTATAGATACCCTCCGTGACGATGAGGCCAAAGCCGCCGCGGGCAAAGCCTGCGTAGTAGCGCGTCATGGCCTCGGTGGGAACGCCTGCGGCGGTGGCGCTGATGCGCGTCATCGGCGCCACCGCGAGCCGGTTGCGCAGCGGCACGCCGTTCAGGGCCAGCGTATCGAACAGTGAGGGCGCGGCGGGCGTGGTCATCGCGCAGCTTCTGCGGCCAGGGCGATGGCTTCGATCTCGATCTTCGCGTCCGGCGAGTAGAGCGCCGAGACCTCGACGATGGTGTCGGCCGGATAGGGGGCAGAGAACCACTTGCGGCGCAGTGCGACGATCTTCGGGAAGTGTGCCATCGAGGTCAGGAAGATCGTCACCTTCACCACGCGGTCCAGCCCCGAGCCGCCCGCCTGCAGCGCGCGCCTGAGGTTGCTGAACGCCTGCTCGGCCTGGGCATCGAAGTCGTCACGGCCCACGATGGCGCCATCGTCGCCGACCCCGGCCTGGCCGGAGACAAAGAGGAAGCCGCCGGCCCGGATGGCTTGCGAAAGCAGATAGGGAGCATAAGGGTCGGGTTGGGTGTGGACTTGTTCCAGTAGCATTGCTGACTCCGGTAGATGATTTAGTAGAATTCACCTGGTCGCCTGGGTGGCCGATCAGATAGGTCAAGTATCGGAGCGGAGATCAGGCCGCGACAAATGGTCGCTTTTCAGTCGACACATGAATACATCTCATCTAAGGGGGAGGCTTGCGCAAACTGCCGCCACTGGGTGCCCTGCGCACCTTTGAAGCCGCCGCCCGGCGCGCCAGCTTCAAGCACGCGGCGGACGAACTGCACGTCACGCCGACGGCGGTCAGCCACCAGATCCGGTTGCTGGAAGAGAGCCTTGGCGTGAAGCTGTTCGAGCGCCAGACCCGCAAGGTGCGCCTGACGCCCGCCGGGCATCAGTTGTTTCCCGCGGTGCGGGACGGCCTGGACGGGATGGAGCGCGCCGTGCTGGCGGTGCAGCGCAGCGCACAGGCCAACGTTGCCACGCTGACGTCGACGGTTGCCTTCATGGCCAGGCGGCTGGCACCGCGCGCCGGCCAGTTCCGCACGGCCTACCCTGACTGGACGCTGCGCCTGGATGCGTCGGACCAGGTCGTCGACCTGGACCACGATGCGGACGCTGCCATCCGCTACGGCAGCGGCAGCTATCCCGGCCTGGTGGTCGAGCCGTTGTTCTGCGACCGGTTTGCGCCGGTCTGCAGCCCCGGCCTGAAGCTGGCCAGCGTGCAAGACCTGAAGCACGCCACGCTGGTGCACTTCGAATGGGGCGCCGGCGCGCGCGATGACGAGCGCGCGCCGGTATGGCACCAGTGGCTGGCGCACGCCGGCGTCGAGGTCACCGATCCACAGGCGGGCCTCAGCTTTACCGACGAGATCCACGCCGTGCAGGCCACCATTGCGGGACAGGGAGTCGGCCTGCTCAGCCTGACGCTGGTCGCCGAAGAGCTGGCCTCGGGCGTGCTGGTGCAGCCCTTCGGGCTTACGCTGGAGAGTTTCCGCTATGACCTTGTCTACAGCGAGCGCGCCGCGGAGCGTCCCGCCACGCGGTTGCTGAGGGACTGGGTGAAGGCGGTGTTCGCCGGTTAAGGGGCGGGCTACTGTTTGACGTTCCCTCCGGCGTACACTGTGGCTCCCGATCTCCGTAGACCCATATCCATGCCGGCCTTGCGCACCCTCTATCCCGAAATCGAGCCCTATGAAACCGGCACGCTGGATGTCGGCGACGGGCATGTCATCTACTACGAGCGTGTGGGCACGCCCGGCGCCAAGCCGGCGGTGTTCCTGCACGGCGGGCCCGGTGGCGGGATCTCTGCGGACCACCGGCGGCTGTTCGATCCGGCGCGCTATGACGTGCTGCTGTTCGACCAGCGCGGCTGCGGGCGTTCGACGCCGCATGCGGGGCTGGAGGCCAACACCACCTGGCACCTGGTCGACGATATCGAGCGCCTGCGCGATCTGGCCGGCGTGGAGCGCTGGCTGGTGTTCGGCGGCTCATGGGGCTCGACGCTGGCGCTGGCCTATGCGCAGAAGCACCCGCAGCGCGTCAGCGAGCTGGTGCTGCGTGGCATCTACACGGTGTCGCAGGCCGAGCTGGACTGGTACTACCAATACGGCGTGTCCGAGATGTTCCCCGACAAATGGGCGCGTTTCCAGGCGCCGGTGCCCGAGGCCGAGCGCGGCAACATGATGGCCGCGTACCGCAAGCTGCTGACTGGTGACGACCAGGACAAGCAGGTGGAAGCGGCACGCGCATGGAGCGTTTGGGAAGGCGAGACCATCACGCTGCTGCCAGACGCCGGCAACAGCGCCAAGCATGACGACGGGCACTTCGCGCTGGCGTTCGCGCGGCTGGAGAACCACTATTTCACGCACCGCTGCTGGCTGGAAGACGGGCAGCTGCTGCGCGACGCGCACAAGCTGGCCGACATCCCCGGCGTGATCGTGCACGGCCGCTATGACATGCCGTGCCCGGTGCGCTATGCCTATGCGCTGCACCAGGCGTGGCCCGCGGCCGATTTCCACCTGATCGAAGGCGCCGGCCATGCGTGGACCGAGCCGGGCATCATGGACCAGCTGATTGCCGCGACCGATCGCTTTGCGGCGCAGCAGTAGTCGCGCGCCGACCACCACCGAAGATCACCACCGGAGACCACGATGGAGCTATACGCCCACCCGTTTTCGTCCTATTGCCAGAAGGTCCTGGTTGCGCTGTACGAGAACGCCATCCCCTTCGAATTCCGGATGCTGTCGCCTGAACACGCGCAGAACATGGACGAACTCGCCAGGCTGTGGCCGCTCAGGCGCATGCCGGTGCTGGTCGATGGCAGCCGCACGGTGTTCGAGTCCAGCATCATCATCGACTACCTGGACCAGCATCACCGCGGCCCGGTGCGCTGGCTGCCGGATTCGCCCGACGCCGCGCTGGAAGTGCGCATGCTCGACCGCTTCTTCGACCAGTACGTGATGACGCCGATGCAACGCATCGTGGCCGACTACCTGCGCCCGGCGGAGCACCGCGATGCCTATGGCGTGGCCGAGGCGCGCAAGCTGCTTGACTCGGCCTACGCCTGGCTCGAGCCAACGCTGGCCGGCCGGGAATGGGCCGCGGGCGGCGCCTTCACTCTGGCCGATTGCGCTGCCGCGCCATCGCTGTTCTACGCGGACTGGGTGCATCCCATCCCCGATGCGCGCGGCAATGTGCGCGCTTATCGCAACCGGCTGCTGGCGCGGCCATCGTTCGCGCGCGCGGTGGACGAGGCGCGGCCTTACCGCCCGCTCTTTCCACCGGGTGCGCCGGACCGGGACTGACGGCCAAGCTCAGGCAGCGCCGCATCGATCTGCGCCGCCATGGCGCGATAGCCCGCGTCGCCGGGATGCAGGTGGTCGCCGCTGTCGAACGCCGGCAGCAGCGCCTGCGGGCGCGCGGGATCGCGCACCGCGGCGTCGAAGTCCACCACCCCATCGAACGCGCCGCCGTTGCGGATCCAGTCGTTGACCGCCAGCCGCACCGCTTCCTTGCCCGGGCTGTCATAGCCGCGGATCGGCGTATCGCGCAGCGCCCCCGCAAACGGCGTGATGGTGGCGCCGATCACGCGCACGCCGCGCGCATGGGCGCGCGCGATCAGGCGGCGGTAGCCCTCGATCAGCTCGGCGGCCTGCGGCACCGCATCGCCCGGTGCAAAGGTGGAGCCTGGCCAGGCGATATCGTTGATGCCGATCGCCGCGATCACGGTGCGCACATGCGGCTGGCTCAGTACGTCGCGATCCAGCCGCGCCAGCGCGGACTCCCCCATGCCATCGCGCAGCAGCCGGCCGCCGGAGATGCCGGCATTGAGCACAGCCACGCCGTTGCCGGCAGCACGCTGTGCCAGCACGTCGGGCCAGCGGCGGTTGGTGTCGGGGGTTGAGCCGTTGCCCTCGGTGATCGAATCGCCGATGGCCACCACGGCGCCGGCATGCCCGGGCGCATCGACCTGCACCTCGCTGAGCAGGATGCGTGCGCTGAACGACTGCGGCGCAGGCAGCGTGGCCTGCCTGGTCGCATTGCCGGCCACGAGCCACGCGGTCTGGCGCCCATCCCAATGGAACGACTCGATCGCTGTCGGTTGCGGCAGGTAGAGGCTGAGTGCCAGTTCGCCCAGTACGGGGGAGTCGAAGACGACCGGATCGCTTGCCACGGACTGGCCAGCCGGGAGGATCACCGACGCGCTGCCGCGGAACGTCACCGCGCTGCTGCCCGCCGCATCGGTACTGCCACCGCCGGCATGGCGCGCGAGTTGCGCCGCGCCGACCGCGACCGGGTGGCGGCCGTAGGGGTTGGACAGCACCACGCGCACGCGCTTGCCGCCCACGCTGAGCCGTACCACCTGGCGCAGCGTCTGGCCGGACAGCACCGCGGGCACGCCGGTCGGCAGCGGCTGGGCGCCGGGCTGCCACACCGGCTGCTGGCTTGCCATCCAGCTGGTCAGCCAGGCCGGGTCTTGCAAGGGGCTGGCCAGCGCCGCGGTGCTGGCGATGGTGGCGGACAACGTCAGCGCAGTCAGGCGGCGCAGGATGCGGGGAATGCGGAACATGGTTTGCCTCGGTTCGTGGACCGGCGTTGGTGCCGGGATGGCGCCAAAGGTAGGGCATTCCAGAAATGACAGGTAGCGGGCAGAATGGCATATCGCTCATGCCATGATGGAATGAGTGGGCACACAAGGAACGGCATGGACACCATCAGGGCAATGCAGGTCTTCGTGCGCGCCGTGGAGCTGGGCAGCCTGTCGGCGGTGGCGCGCGAGCAGCAGTCGACCCAGCCGACCATCAGCAAGGTCGTGGCTGCGCTGGAGAAAGAGATGGGCGTGCGGCTGCTGGAGCGCAGCACCACCAGCCTGTCGCCGACCGAGGCGGGGCGGCGCTTCCATGAGCGCGCGCGCCGCGTGCTGGATGAATACGGCGAGGCGGTCAGCGATGCGCGTGGCATGTCCGGGCAGCCGGCCGGGCGGGTGCGTGTCAGCGCGCCGGCCAGCTTCGGCGTGCTGCGGCTCAATGCGCTGGTGCTGGCGTTCCAGCAGCGCTATCCGGAGGTAGAGGTGGAGTTGCTGTTCGACGACCGCTTCGTCGACCTGGTGGAGGAGGGCGTCGACATCGCGGTGCGCCTCGGCGCCTCGCTGCCGCCCAATGTGGTCGCGCGCCGCATCGCGGTGTCGCCGCGGCTGCTGGTAGCCTCGCCCGACTACCTCGCACGCCATGCGCGCATCCGGCAGCCGGCCGACCTGGCGCGGCACCAGATCCTGCGCTTCACCTGGCTGGCCGCCGGCGACGAGATCGTGCTCGACGGGCCCGGCGGGCAGGCGCCGGTGAGCGCGTCCTGCCGCTACCGCGTCAACAACTCGCTGGCGATGCGCGAAAGCTTCCTGGCCGGCGCCGGCTTTGGCATGACGCCGGCATGGCTGGTGCAGGACCTGCTCGACAGCGGCGCCCTGCAGCGCGTGTTGCCACGCTGGAGCGGTCCGGCGCAGGAAGCCTTCCTGGTCTATCCGTCGCGGCGCTACCAGCCGGAGCGGGTGCGGCTTTTGCTGGACTACCTGGCGCAGGCGATTGCAGGGTTGCCGGGATTGACTCCGGTGTGAGCGGCCGGATGGCGCTTAATGCAACCGGCCCCGCGCTACCAGCATCGTCAACGGCCGCGCCAGCAGCGTGCTGGCCAGCGCCATCAGCAACAGTCCGGAAAACGCCGCGGTGCTGATGATGCGCGCGTCCAGCAGCACGGTCAGCACCACCACCTCGACCAGGCCCTTGGTCTGCAGTAGCGTGCCCAGTGCCAGCGATTCGTGCCAGCCCATGCCGGCGCGGCGCGCGGGCAGCGCGACGCCGGCCATCTTGCCGGTGATCGCGATGACCAGCGACAGCAACGCGATCCACAGTGTCATCGGATTATCCAGCGAGATCTCGGTGCGCAGTCCGGCGGCCAGGAAAAAGAAGGGCAGCAGCACCACCACCGTGACCGGTTCGAGCTGCTGGCGCACACGCTGCGCTTCGCGTGCGGGCCATACCAGTCCGGCGACGAAGCCGCCCATCACATGGTGCAGCCCGGCCAACTCCCCCAGGAATGCCGACGCCAGCACCAGGAACAGCGCCATCGCCAGCAGCAGCTCGGTCTCCGGCGCGCGGCGGCGCAGCAGCCATGCCAGCGCGGGGCGCACTGCCAGGAACATGAACGCCAGGTAAGCACCGGCGCGGGCCGCCACGATGAGGCCGCTGGCGCCGTCCTGGCCGCCATGCTGCAGCAGCACCAGGGTCAGGAACAGCCACACCCAGGCATCGTTGACGGCCGCGCAGCGCAAGGCCAGCTGGCCCAGGCGGGTGCCGGTCAGGCGCATCTCGCGCAGCAGCGCACCCAGCACCGGCAGCGCCGTGACGGCGGTGCAGATGCCCATGGCGCAGGCAAACCAGTAGGGGCTGGCCAGTTCCCCCGCGACCGGCCAGCCGGCCGT
The DNA here is from genome assembly GCF_058787995.1 of Cupriavidus sp. FW305-27. Classification (NCBI taxonomy): domain Bacteria; kingdom Pseudomonadati; phylum Pseudomonadota; class Betaproteobacteria; order Burkholderiales; family Burkholderiaceae; genus Cupriavidus; species Cupriavidus sp. FW305-27. Next base: position 29,707 of record NZ_JBYTAG010000050.1, on the reverse strand, counting down.
GGTCATCCACCAGCCGGCAGCGGCCCCCAGCGCGAACGGCGCCGCAATGCTGCCCAGCGAGATCTGCAGGGTCGCGCGCCAGTGCGCGGGCACGCTGTCTTCGCGCAGGTGCAGGCCGGTCAGGAAGCAGAACAGCGTCACCGCCAGCCACTGCAGGCCGGACAGCATCGGCAGGCGATCAGGGCCGAACAGCGCGGTCCAGCCCTGCGGCGCCAGTTGCCCGAACACCGACGGCCCCAGCACGATGCCGGCCAGCACCTGCACACCAACCAGCGGAAACACCGAGCGCAGGCCGGCACCACGCCATAGCAGATAGGGCAGGGCGACCACCAGCATCGCCTGCAGGAAGAAGATGCTGACCCCGTTCATGGGGTCACGCTGGCGACGACGCGCTTCATCCGAACATGCCCCCGTTGACCGAGATCACCTGGCGCGTGATATAGCCAGCGTCGGGCGACATCAGGAAGGCCACGGTCGCGGCCACTTCGTCGGGCGTGCCGAGCCGCCGCGCCGGGATCATGCGCAGCGCCTCGTCGCGCACGTGCTGCTCGACCATGTCGGTGTCGATCAGGCCGGGCGCCACGCAGTTGACTGTGATGGCGCGTTTGGCAAGTTCGATTGCCAGCGCCTTGGTGGCGCCGATGATGCCGGCCTTGGCCGCGCTGTAGTTGGTCTGGCCGCGGTTGCCCACCAGGCCCGAGACCGACGACAGCGTGACGATGCGCCCGGGCTGGCGTCGCTGCACCATCGGCATCACCACCGGGTTGAGCACGTTGTAGAAGGCGTCGAGGTTGGTGTGCACCACCTCGTCCCATTCGGCGCCGCTCATGGCCGGGAAGGCCGCGTCGCGCGCCAGGCCGGCGTTGCACACCACGCCGTAGTAGCAGTCATGTGCGGCGATATCGGCCAGCAGCGCGGCAGCGGCTTCCTCGCGCCGGGCCACGTCGAAGCACAACACGCGGGCCTTGCGGCCGCAAGCGCGCACCGCGTCGGCGACGGAGTCGGCTTCGTCGCGGCGCGAGCGGCAATGCACCACCACGTCATAGCCGTCGCGGGCCAGCCGCAGGGCGATGGCGCGACCGATGCCGCGCGACGATCCCGTAACCAGTACGGTCGGATTGGTCATACCAGGTGTCCTTGAAAAAAGTCCTCTGCGGGCGCAGGCGCGAACGCGGAACGCGTGCAGATGCGGCGCATCATACGCGGCAGAATTCTTCCAGCACCGCCAGCCGGCGGCGCGGCTCGGCCACGAAGGGGTTGCTGCGGTCCCACGCGTAGCCGGCCAGGATCGACGAGATCATGTCGCGGATCTCGGAGTTGGCATTGGGATGGAAGATCAGTTGCTGGAAGCGGCCCTCGTACCAGGCTTCGACAAACACGCGGAAGCAGTCCACGCCGGCCTTGAGCGGCTGGGCGAAGTCCTGCTCCCAGTCCACGGTGTCGCCGGCAAGCTGGCGCACCAGGCATTGCGCCGCCAGGCTGGCCGACTTGAAGGCGATGGTCACGCCGGACGAGAACACCGGGTCCAGGAACTCCCCGGCATTGCCGAGCAGCGCATAGCCGTTGCCCCACAGGGACTTCACATTGGCCGAATAGCCGGCGATCTGGCGCGCGGGGGTGTCCCACTGCGCGTTGCCAAGCAGCTTTGCCAGGCCGGGTTCCTCGGCCACCAGCGCCCGCAGCCGTTCGGTCTCGGTGCCCGTGTAGCGGTCCAGGAATGCCTTCTCGGCAACCACGCCCTGCGAGCAGCGGCCGTCCGAGAACGGGATGGTCCAGTACCAGACGTCAGGGTGTTGCGGATGCACGCTGATCAGGATCTTGTTGCGATCGAAGGCGCCCGGCGCGATGCGGTCTTCCACGTGGGTGAAGAGCGCGCTGCGCACCGGGAAGCCCGACGGCGATTCCAGCTGCAGCAGGCGCGGCAGGATGCGGCCAAAGCCGGAGGCATCGAGCAGGAACTTCGCGCGCACGCTGTACCGGCTGCCGTCCGGCGCACGCACGGTCACCTCCGGCTGCGCGCCGCTGACGTCGACGTCCTCGACCAGGTGCGAGAAGCGCACCTCGGCGCCCTGGCGCGCCGCCTCGCGGATCAGCACGTCGTCAAAGCGCGCGCGCTGCACCTGGTAGGTGGTGCCCCAGCCGGGCGAGAACTTCTCGCGAAAGTCAAAGGCGGTCTGCTGGTCGCCGCGCGCGAAGGCGGCGCCGTTCTTGTACTGGAAGCCCGCTTCCACCACCGCGCGCAGCATGCCTGCCTCTTCGATGTAGGCCATGCTCTGCGGCAGCAGGCTTTCGCCGATGGAAAAGCGCGGGAACGTCTCCTTCTCGATCACCAGCACCGGAATCCCATGCTTGCGCAGCAAGCCGGCCGCGACCGAGCCCGCGGGCCCTGCGCCGATGATGACGACATCCGTGGTTTCCGTTTTCATAAGGTTCGACTCTTTTCTTCTCTTGCATGAACGCCGCGAGGGTAGCGCAAAGCGTCATCCTCCGCGGCAAACGCGAGAATATGACTGCAAATTGGCTCCCGTTGGCCGGCCTGCAACATATTGAAACCAATTCTCCCGGGCTGGATCCCCGATGGGCCGCACGGAAACCGGCAGGGGGCCAGCAAGCCACGCCGACTCGCGGCAAAATGTGGAACCGTGGTCACAGTCTGCCGTTTCCGCCTGTGCCCTGTGCTTTCACCAACCCGACGCCATCCCACCCCACCCAAGGAGCCACCATGCCCGCCACCACCATGCCCTACCGCCGCCTCGGCGCCAGCAACCTGCGCGTTTCGGCACTTTGCCTGGGCACCATGATGTTCGCCGACCAGACCGATGCGGCCGAAGCCGCCCGCATCGTCGCCAGCGCGCGCGACCACGGCGTGAACTTCATCGACACCGCCGACGTGTATACCAAGGGCGCGTCGGAGCAGATGGTCGGGCGCCTGCTGACCGCCAGCCGCCACGACTGGGTACTTGCCACCAAGCTGGGCAACGCGATGCAGGCGGCGCCCAATCACGGGCACTATTCGCGGACCTGGATCCTGCGCGCGGTGGAGGACAGCCTGCACCGGCTGGCGACGGACTACATCGACATTCTCTATCTGCACCGCGATTATCCCGGCGCGAACCTGGAAGAGGCGGTGCGGGCAATGGGCGACCTGGTGCGCAGCGGCAAGATCCGCTACTGGGCGGTGTCGAACTTCCGCGGCTGGCGCATCGCGGAGATCGCACGGCTGTGCGGCGAGCTGGGCGTGCCGCGCCCGGTGGCATGCCAGCCCTATTACAACCTGCTGAACCGGATGCCGGAGGTGGAGATCCTGCCGGCATGCGAGCACTACGGGCTGGGCGTGGTGCCCTACAGCCCGGTGGCGCGCGGCGTGCTGACCGGCAAGTACGCGCCCGGGCAGGCACCGGGCGAGGGTACGCGCGCCGGCCGCGCAGACCGCCGCATGATGGAAACCGAGTTCCGTGAAGAGTCGCTGCTGATTGCACAGCAGCTCAAGGCCCATGCCGAAGGGCGCGGGCTGACCCCGGGCCAGTTCGCCACGGCGTGGGTGCTGGCCAACCCGATTATCTCGTCGGTCATTGCCGGTCCGCGCACGCTCGCGCAATTCGAGGACTACCTGGGCGCGCCCGCTGCCGTCATCACGCCCGAGGAAGAATCGATGGTCGATGCGCTGGTGTCGCCGGGCCATGCCTCGACGCACGGCTACAACGACCCGGGCTATCCGTTCGGGGGGCGGCCCGTGGCACGCGCGCAGGCAGCCTGATGACCGTTTCGGACAGGGGCGCAATGTGGCTCAGGCGCTGCCTGGAGTGATGCCTGTATGCAACGGCACAATGCCCGCGCGTGCGCTTGCTGCAGGCTGCCTTTACTCCTACTAATATCAAGACAGGCGGCGCGCGGCGTGCGCGCGCCGCGAGAACATTGCGCTTCGAGCCGGTGCATGACAGCCCCTGCGCGCTGCATCGGCCCAACAGGGAAGCCCAAACGTGTCGCGTCGTGGCTGGATCTTCGCTGGCTTGGCGGTCGCCCTTGGTGGGGGCGCCTATGTTGTGTACAGCTTTGTCGCAAGCGAAGTGCACAACTCGCACTTGCAGGCGCGGCTGATCGGCAGCCTGGGGCAGCGGCTGACATTCGAGATCCTGCCGGGCGCCAGCGACAGCATCCGTTTCCCGCATTCCGGGCCCTATGACGCCCGCATGGGCTACGGCCAGGTGCCGCTGTTCGCGCAGCGGCTGGAGCAGCGCGGCTACGTTCCCGCCGAACAGGCGCGCATGTCGCCCGAGATGGTGCGGCTGATCGACGAAGGCCTGTTCACGCCCTACCGCGAGAAGAACCAGGCGGGCCTGCTGCTGCGCGACTGCAACGGGCTGACGCTGGCGTTCGAGCGTTATCCGCAGCGCCAGTACCCGGACTTCGGCACGGTGCCGCCGCTGCTGGTGAGCGCCTTGCTCTATGTCGAGAACCAGGGCCTGCTCAACCCGGAATACCCCAATATGAACCCGGCGCTGGACTGGCGCCGGCTGTCGCGCGCGGTGCTCGACCAGGTGATCCGGCTTGCCGACAAGTCGCATGACGCGCCCGGCGGCAGCACGCTGGCCACGCAGATCGAGAAATACCGGCACTCGCCCGAAGGGCGCACCGCATCGATCCCGGAGAAATTCCGCCAGATGGCGTCGGCGTCGCTGCGTGCCTACCTGGACGGCCCCGACACCCAGCGCGCGCGCGAGCGCATCGTGGTCGACTACCTGAACACGGTGCCGCTGTCGGCGCGCGCCGGCTTCGGCGAGATCAACGGCATCGGCGATGGGCTCTGGGTCTGGTATGGCGAGGACTTCGGCGAGGTCAACCGGCTGCTCAAGGAACTGGACCAGCACGCGCCCGAGCCGCGCCAGGCGCAGGCCTTCAAGCGCGCACTGTCGCTGATCATCTCGCAGCGCCGCCCGTCCTACCACCTGCGCCGCGATGACACCAACCTGGATGCGCTGACCGGCAGCTACCTGCGCCTGCTGGCGGCCAACAACGTCATCACCGCCGAGCTGCGCGACGTAGCGCTGGCGCAGCCGCTGGACAAGGCCGCGCCACCCCAGAGCCCGCCGCAGGAGCCCTTTGTCACGCGCAAGGCCGTCAACCGGGTGCGTGCCGATATCACCCGGCTCACCGGGGTGGAGAGCCGCTACGACATGGACCGGCTCGACCTGACCGTGGACAGCACCGTCAACCGCGAGGCGCAGCGCATCGTCACCGAAACGCTGCAGCGCGTGAACAACAAGGCCGATGCGCGCGCCATGGGCCTGTACGGCCACAACCTGCTGCGCGACCACGACGACCCGTCGAAACTGATGACGAGCTTCACGCTGTATGAGCGCGTGGGCAATGCCAGCGTGGTGCGGATCCAGGCCGACAATATCGACCAGCCCTTTGATATCAACAGCGGCGCGCGCCTGAACCTGGGTTCCACGGCCAAGCTGCGCACGCTGGTGACCTACCTGGAGATCATCAGCGAGCTGCACGCGCGCTATGCCGGCATGACCAGCGCACAGCTGGCCGCGGTGCCGCTGGCACGCCAGGACGCGCTCAGCCACTGGGCGGTCGATTACTTGCTTAAGGCGCGCAAGCCCGCGGAGCGCGAGCTGATGGCCATGCTCGATGCCGCCATGGAGCGCAAGTACTCCGGCGGCGCCGGCGAAGCCTTCTACACCGGCGGCGGCCTGCAGAGCTTCAGCAATTTCGAGCGTGAATCGGGCATGCGCAACCTGACGGTGCGGACCGCATTCCAGCACTCGGTCAACCTGGTCTTCATCCGCATGATGCGCGACATCGTGCGCTACGAGACCTTCCACGCCAGCCCGGACATTGGCGAGCTCTTCGATGACCGCGACGCGCCCGGCCGGCGCGCCTACCTGGAGCGCTTTGCCGACCAGGAGGGCAGCGCCTACATGACGAACTTCTACCAGCGCTACCGCGGCAAGAGTTCTGAGCTGCGCCTGGCCACGCTGCTGGGCCGCGTGCGCATGACTACGCCGCACCTGAATGCGGTGCGCATGTCGGTGACGCTGCTGAGCGCGCGGCCGCACCTGGACGAGGACAGCTACATCCGCATCATGCGCGCCCGCCTGGGCGACAAGCAGCTGGCCGGCGAAGACCTGAGCGCGCTGTACCGCAAGTACGGCAAGGACAAGTTCAACCTGAACGACCGGGGCTACCTGTCACGGGTGCATCCGCTGGAACTGTGGATGGTGGAGTACCTCGACCAGCACCCCGACGCGACGCTGGCAGAGATCCTGAAGGCCAGCACCGCCGAGCGCCAGGAAGTGTACAAATGGCTGTTCCGCACGCGCAGCAAGGCCGGCCAGGACAACCGCATCCGCACGCTGCTGGAGCAAGACGCCTTCACGCGGATTGCGCGGCGCTGGCAGCGGCTGGGCTATCCGTTCGATTCCCTGACGCCGTCGTACGGCAGCGCCATCGGTGCCGCGGGCGACCGGCCGGCCGCGCTGGCGGAGCTGGCCGGCATCCTGCTGGCGGGCGGCGTAGTCACGCAGAACACGGCGGTGCGCAGCCTGGCGTTTGCCGACGGCACGCCGTACGCCACGCGCTACGTGCTGCAGCCGGGTCCGGGCAAGCGGGTATTGCCGGCCGAAGTGGCCGAACTGGCGCGGCGCTCGATGCTGGATGTGGTGGAGCGCGGCACCGCCAGGTCGATCCGCGGCGCCTTCACGGTGCCCGGGCGCGACGGCGCCACGCTGGCGGTGGCGGGCAAGACCGGCACCGGCGACCAGCGCTACCAGGTCTATGGGCCGGGCGGGCGGCTGATTTCGTCGCGCTCGGTGAACCGCTCGGCCACCTTTGTGTTCACGCTGGGCGAGCGCTTCTTCGGCACCGTAGTGGTCAATGTGAGAGAACCCTATGCGGCGCGCTACAGCTTTACCAGCGCGCTGGCGGTGCGGGTCCTGCGGGCGGTCGCGCCGCAGGTGTCGGCGATGGCGCCGGGTGGCGACCGCCCGCTGCTGCGTTGCCATGATGCCGCGCCCGGCCTGCGTACGCCGCGCGTGCCCGCCATGGCCACGCCGGCCGACGCCGTGCCTGGCGCCACGCTGGCCCAGGGCCTCCAGAGCCTCCAGGGGCCGGCGCGCAGCGGCACGCCCAATACTGCCGCGGTACCGCAGGCGCCTGCCGCGCCCGAGGTACCGGCCCTGGCCGACGCGCAGGACGCCGCCGGCGTGCGCCGCGCCAGTCAGCCCTTGCGCCGGACCATGCCGTAGATCACCAGCAGCACGATCGCGCCAATCACCGACGCAATCCAGCCGGCCGGCTGGCCCGGCAGGTACCAGCCCATGGCGCGGCCGACGTAGCCTGCAGCCAGCGAGCCCAGCACGCCCAGGACGATGGTCATGATCCAGCCCATCTTGTCGTCGCCGGGTTTGACCGCCCTGGCGATCAGGCCGACGATAAGGCCAACGAACACGGTGCCAATGAATGCCATCATGATGCGCTCTCCCGGTAGTGGTCTGAGTCCATGCCGGCCGCAAGGGGCGGCCGGTTGCGCTTCATGATACACGCAGCAGTCTGGTGCGTATGACGCTCAAGTGACAAGCGCAGGCGCTGCCGTCAGGCCTGCGCCAGCCGGAACTGGCCGACCGCGTGATGCAGCGCATCGGCCTGGTCTTCCAGCGAGGCGGCGGCGGCCGCGGCTTCTTCCACCAGCGCGGCGTTCTGCTGCGCCATCTGGTCCATCTGCGACACCGCCTGGTTGACCTGCTCGATGCCGCCGGTCTGCTCCTCGGTAGCCGCGCGCATCTCGGCCATCAGGTCGGTCACGCGCTTGACCGCGCCGACGATCTCGTCCATCGCCTTGCCCGCGCTTTCAACCAGCACCGCGCCGTCATCCACGCGCTGCGCCGAGTTGCCGATCAGCGCCTTGATCTCCTTTGCAGCGGTGGCGCTGCGCTGCGCCAGCGTGCGCACCTCGCCGGCCACCACCGCGAAGCCGCGGCCCTGGTCGCCGGCACGTGCCGCTTCCACGGCCGCATTGAGCGCGAGGATGTTGGTCTGGAAGGCAATGCCCTCGATCACGCCGATGATGTCGACCACCTTGCCCGAGGCATTCTTGATCTCGCCCATGGTGTCCACCACCTGGCTGACGATGGTGCCGCCGCGCACCGCGATGTCCGATGCGCCTTCGGCCAGGTGGCTGGCCTGGCGCGCGTTCTCGGCGCTCTGGCGCACGGTGCTGGTGAGCTGCTCCATGCTGGCGGCGGTTTCCTGCAGCGACGCGGCCTGTTCTTCGCTGCGGCGCGACAGGTCGGCGTTGCCCGCGGCGATCTGCTTGGCCGCGCCCGCGATCGAATCGGCCGAGCCGCGGATGCTGCCGATTGCGCCGGTCAGGCGCGCCTGCATGCGATGCATCGCATAGAGGACGCTGTGCTCGTCGCCGGGGCGCACCTCTACCTGGCTGCCGAGGTCGCCTTCGGCAATGCGCCCGGCGATGTGCGCCGTGGTGGCAGGTTCGCCGCCCAGCTGGCGCTGCAGGCTGGCCGCCACGCGCACCATCACCAGCGACATCAGCAAGCCAACCCCCAGCAGGATGCCGAACGCCTTCATCAGTTCGGCGCGGAACGCCGCCTCGATGTCGTCCAGGTACAGGCCCGCGATGAAGTTCCAGTCCCACGGGCGGAAGTTGGCCACGTAGCTCAGCTTGGGCTGCGGCGCATCCGCGCCGGGCTTGGGCCACAGGTACTCGACGAAGCCCTTGCCAGGCCCTTTGCCGATCCCGGCGATTTCGCGGAAGAGGTAGACGCCGTTGGGGTCCTTGGTGCCTTCCATGGCCTTGCCGTTCATCTCCGGCTTGAACGGGTGCATCAATACCACGGTGTCCGAGCGCATCAGCGTGAAATAGCCATCGCTGCCGAAGCGCATCGCGCGCACGCGCTCGATGGCCTGATTCCTGGCCTCGTCCTGCGTCAGCTTGCCGGCCTTGGCCAGCGCCTCGTACTCGGCCACCACCGAGAATGCGGTGTCGGTGACGTGGGCCAGGTCCAGGCGCCGCTCTTCCATGCGTAGCGAGCGGATCTGCCACGCGTTCCACAGCGTGATGCCGAGCAGGCAGATCCAGCTCAGCACCAGCGGCAATAACAGCTTCTTCTTCAGGCTCAGGTTGTGCAGCATTGCTTCCACTCCTCCATATTCCGCGCTCTGCGCGTTTTCTTGTCGGCGACACGCCGGCGGCGTCATGCATCGGTGGCGCCTGTCGCATGCGTGTGAGTCATCGCCTTAACGGCGCAGGAGGCAACTAACTTGACTGGGTAATTTCACCCCTTCGGGTGATATGGTTGATTGGCTTACATGTGCCGTCTTGCTTGTGCGTTGCACATCTCTTCCAGCGAACCAGAGCGCCGCGGACAAGTGATCCGTCCCGCTGCTTCACGTTGTAATGCGCTGTAATCCAGCGCCGTCCCGGACCGTTTGCGATTTCAAATGCGAACGATTATCCTTCTCTCTTCCGCCAACCATTGTGCAGACAATGGCACGCCTGAGCCCGTGTGATGCGCGCAAGGGACGCTCCAGCTATCCGTACACAAGGCAAGACCGGGCCGCCACTTGGGCCGCGCCCGCCGACCAACCGCAATGACCGAAACCCAGCCGGCCTCCGGCCAACAGCGGCGTGCCTTCTGGCTCAAGCATCTCCACCAGTGGCACTGGATCAGTTCCGCGATCTGCCTGATCGGGATGCTGATGTTTGCCGTTACCGGCTTCACGCTCAACCACGCCGCACAGATCGAGGCCAGGCCCGCGGTCGAGACGCGCCACGCCACCATGCCCACGCGCGTGCTCGACAAGGTGCGGGCCGAAGCGCCGGCGGGCGATGCCCAGGGGCGTGAAAAGAAGGCGCCGGTGCCGCCGGTGCTGGCCGACTGGCTGGCGCAGGCGCTGGACATCGACGCCAGCGGGCGCGAGGCCGAATGGTCCGCCGACGAGATCTACGTGGCGCTGCCGCGTCCGGGCGGCGACGCCTGGGTCAGCCTGGAACTCGACAGCGGCGAAGCCCAGTACGAGAAAACCACGCGCGGCGCCATCTCCTACCTGAACGACCTGCACAAGGGCCGCAACACCGGCGCCGCGTGGAGCCTGTTCCTGGATGTGTTCGCGCTGGCATGCCTGGTCTTCAGCGTGACCGGCCTGTTCCTGCTCAAGCTGCATGCGGCCGGGCGCGTGGGGACCTGGCCGCTGGTGGGGCTGGGGCTGGTGGTCCCGGTGCTGCTGGCGCTCCTGTTTATCCATTGAGTCAACCGTTCCAACCGTTTTCCTTCCTGCATCCCACTGACGAGGTTTCTCCGATATGCGCCGACTGCTCACCGTCACCCTGACCGGCATGGCCGCGGTTCCCCTGGCCGGCCCCGCGCTGGCCGCGGACCTGAACGTCAAGGTCGAAATCCCGCGCCTGACCGTGGCCGAGTACCACCGCCCCTATGTGGCGATGTGGGTCGAGCGCGCCGACCAGAGCCCGGTGCAGACCCTGGCGGTCTGGTACGACGGCAAGCTCAGGGACGGCGAAGGCACCAAGTGGCTCAAGGACATGCGCCAGTGGTGGCGCAAGGCCGGCCGCGACCTGCACATGCCGGCCGACGGCATCTCCGGCGCCACGCGCGCGCCGGGCGAGCACGGCGTGAGCTTCAGCGACGACAAGGCGCCGCTGGGCAAGCTGCCCGCCGGCAACTACCAGCTGGTGGTGGAAGCCGCGCGTGAAGTGGGCGGGCGCGAGCTGCTGCGCGTGCCGTTCACGTGGCCGCCGCAAGCCGCACAGACCGCCCGCGCCAAGGGCGAACACGAACTCGGCGGCGTGACCGTCGAACTGAAGCCGTAATCCTTCCGGAGCCAGACGATGAAACCTTCCCTTATGTCCGCCGCATCTACCCGCATCGCCACCCGCGTGGCCGTGCTCGCCCTGGCCGCCCTGGCGCCGCTGGCCGCGCACGCGCACCGCCAGTGGCTGCTGCCGTCGGCTACCGTGCTGTCAGGCAGCGATCCGTGGGTGACCGTGGACGCCGCTGTCTCCAACGACCTGTTCTATTTCGAGCACGTGCCGATGCGGCTCGACAACCTGCAGGTGACCGCGCCCGATGGCAGCGCCGTCAAGGCCGAGAACGCTGCCACCGGCAAGTACCGCAGCACCTTCGACCTGCACCTGACCCAGCCCGGCACGTACCGCGTGGCGGTGGTCAACAACGGCCTGTTCGCCAGCTACAAGGTCGACGGCCAGGCCAAGCGCTGGCGGGGTTCGGCCGAGAACTTCGCCAAGGAAGTCCCGGCCAATGCGCAGGACCTGCAGGCCACCCAGGCCGAAGGCCGCATCGAATCCTTCATCACCGCCGGCAAGCCCAGCGACAAGGGCCTGCGCACCGCCGGCCGCGGCCTGGAACTGGCCCCGATCACGCACCCGAACGACCTGGTCGCGGGCGACACCGCCAGCTTCCGCATGCTGCTCGACGGCAAGCCCGCCAGCAACCTGAAGGTCTCGGTGGTGCCGGGCGGCATCCGCTACCGCGACCAGCTGCAGGAGTTCAGCGCCACCACCGACGCCGACGGCAAGTTCAGCGTCAAGTGGCCGGCCCCAGGCATGTACTGGATGGAAGCCGAGGTGAAGGACGACAAGACCACCTTCAAGCAGGCCAAATCGCGCCGTGCCGTCTATGCGGTGACGGTCGAGGTGCTGCCGCAATAAGCCGGTTGCCGGGTTTGAACCGCGTCCTGGTACCTGTTGCGCTGACCGCGCCCCCACAGCCGCCCGCAGCCGATATGCGGCTGCAGCGCTGGGGCGGCGCGACCATGGGCACGACCTGGTCGCTGGCGGCACTGCTGCCGCCGGCCACGGATGCGGACGCCATCGCCGCCGGCATCCAGGCCGTTCTGGATGGCGTGATCGCGCAGATGAGCAACTGGGAAGCGGATTCCGATCTGAGCCGTTTCAACGGCGCGGCACCCGGCAGCTGGCACGCGCTGCCTGAAGACTGCTTCATGGTGCTGCAATGCGCGCTGCAGGTGGCGCGCGACAGCGGTGGCGCCTATGACCCGAGCGCCGGTCCGCTGGTCGACCTGTGGGGCTTCGGCCCAGCACCGGCGCGCACCGCGCCGCCGTCGCCAGACGCGGTGCAGGCCACGCGCGGCCGCTGCGGCTGGGCCCGCATCGAAGTCGATGCCACGGGCCGGCGCGCCTGGCAGCCGGGCGGCGTGTCGCTGGACTTCTGCGCCATCGCCAAGGGCTTTGCCGTCGACGCGGTGGCAGGCTACCTGTGTGAGCAGGGCCTTGACCACCACTTGACGGAGATCGGCGGCGAACTGCGCGGCCATGGCGTCAAGCCCGACGGCATGCCGTGGTGGGTCGCGCTGGAGGCCCCGCCGGGGCTGGGCAGCGATGCCGCGGGGCAGACGCTGGTGGCACTGCACGGCCTGTCCGTCGCCACTTCCGGCGACTATCGCCGCTATTTCGACAGTGACGGTCGCCGCTACGCCCATACCATCGATCCGCGCACCGGCTATCCGGCCAGCCACGCGCTGGCCTCGGTCACGGTCATCCACGCGCAGTGCATGCTGGCCGATGCGCTGTCCACCGCGCTGACCGTGCTGGGCCCGCAGGCAGGCATGGCGCACGCGCGCCGCCACGGCATTGCCGCGCGCTTCCTGGTGCGCACGCCGGGCGGCTTCGACGAACAGCTGTCCCCGGCCTTTGCCGCGATGCTGGCATGAGCGCGAAGGCCATGCCGTCCGCCATCGCCGGCGCAAGCTGGCTTGCCGTTGCCGGCGGCGTCGCGCTGTCCGTGCTGGGGCCGTCGCGCATGGCCATGGCGGCCGGCGTGGTGGCCGCCTATGCGGGCTTCTGCAGCGCGGTGCTTGCCCACCATCGCCAGCGGCGCGTGCGCGTGGTGGCACTGGCTGGCACGGAAGAGGGCGCGACGCTGGTTGCCTATGCCTCGCAGACCGGGTTTGCCGAACAACTGGCGTTGCAGACCGCCAACGCGCTGCACGGCGCGGGGGTGCCGGTGCAACTGCTGTCGCTGGCCGATGTCGATGCGCGGCGCCTGCAGGCATGCCGCCAGGCGCTGTTTCTGGTCAGCACCACCGGCGAGGGCGACGCCCCCGACAGCGCGTCCGGTTTTGCGCGCCGCTTGCTGGCCGGCGCGGATGGCCTGCAGTCCTTGCGCTACGGCATCCTCGCGCTCGGCGACAGCAGCTACGCGCGCTTCTGCGCCTTCGGCCACGCGCTCGACGGCTGGCTGCAGCGTCACCGCGCGCAGCCGCTCTTTGACCTGGTCGAAGTCGACAACGGCGACGCCGGCGCGCTGCGCCACTGGCAGAACCACCTGTCGGCCCTGAGCGGCGGCGCGGAGATTGCCGACTGGGAACGCCCGCGCTATGACCGCTGGCGGCTCGCGCAACGCCGTCATCTGAACCCCGGCAGCCAGGGCGCGCCGGCATTCCACCTGTCGCTGGCGCCGCAGGACGATGCGGCAATGGACTGGCAAGCCGGCGACATCGCCGAGATCGGCCCGTGCCACGCGCCGGCCGAGGTTGAACGGCTGCTGGCGCGGCTTGGCCTCGACGGCGCCACACCGGTGCGCTGCGACGGCCGCGACGCCACGCTCGCCGAGGCGCTGGGCACACGCATGCCGCTGCCTGAGGCGCACTTCGCGGCGATGCAGGGCCTGCCGCCGCAGCAACTGGTGGACACGCTGCCGCCGCTGCCGCACCGCGAATATTCGATCGCCTCGCTGCCGCGGGACGGGCAACTCGAACTGCTGGTGCGGCAGACCCGCTACGACGACGGCCGCCTGGGCCTGGCCTCCGGCTGGCTGACCGAACACGCGGCCGTGGGCACCCGCATCGCGCTGCGCATCCGCACCAACCGCAGCTTCCACCCGCCGGCCGATGACCGGCCCCTGATCCTGGTCGGCAACGGCACCGGGCTGGCCGGGCTGCGCGCCCAGCTCAAGGCCCGCGCCGCGGCCGGGCGGCGCCGCAACTGGCTGCTGTTCGGCGAGCGCTCGGCGCAGCATGATGCGCTCTTTGCCGGGGACCTGGCCGCATGGCAGGCCGACGGCACGCTGCAGCGCGTGGACCATGCCTGGTCGCGTGACGGCGGCGCGCCGCGCTACGTGCAGGACGCCTTGCGCGCGCAGGGCGATACGGTGCGCCAATGGGTGGCGGACGGCGCCGCCATCTATGTCTGCGGCAGCCTGCAGGGCATGGCCGGCGGCGTCCATGACGCACTGGCCGGGATCCTCGGCGCAGACGCGCTGCGCCGGCTTGCCGACGACGGCCGCTACCGGCGCGACGTTTACTGAGCGAACCCGCAGCGGCACACGCCGTGCGGAGATCGGCCGCGCGGCTCGCGCGCTGGCTGGCGATGCACTATCTTCGGTGTGAACTGCAAGACATCTGCAGCCAATCACAACACCGAGGAGACCTGATGTTACGCACCCCCCGCCGCCTGGCCGCTGCGCTGGCCCTGCTCGCCACCACCATCCCGGCCGCCATGGCCGAAGCCCCCGTCCGCAACAACGTGCTGGCCGTGCCCGGCCTGGAAAAGCCCGCCAGCGTGCTGGTCGACCGCTGGGGCGTGCCGCATATCTATGCCGGCACGCTCTACGACGCCTTTTTCGTGCAGGGCTTCATGGCCGCGCGCGACCGCCTGTGGCAGATCGACCTGTGGCGCAAGCGCGGACTCGGCGAAATGGCCAGGGACTTCGGCCCGGCCTATGCCGATGGCGACCGCATGGCGCGCGCGGTGCTGTTCCGCGGCGACATGTACCGCGAATGGCTGGCCTATGGCTCCGACGCCAAGCGCGTGGCCGAGGCCTTCGTGGCCGGGGTGAACGCCTATGTGGCGCTGACCGAGCAGAAGCCCGAGCTGCTGCCGCCGGAATTCCGCAAGCTCAACTACAAGCCTGCGCGCTGGCGCGCCGACGATATCGTGCGCATCCGCCACCACGGCCTGACGCTCAACTTCACCGGCGAAGTCGAACGCGCCCAGCTCTATTGCCAGGCCAAACAGGACGCCCCGCGTGCCGACTGGCTGCGCCGCGAACTCGACCCGCAGATCGAGCCCAGGCTCAGCCCCGGCATCGACCCCTGCACGGCTCCCGCCGCCGAGCTGCGCCGCGCCTACGAACTGGCCACCGCCGCAGCGCGCTTCCCGAAAGAGGCGTGGGGCAATGCGCAGGCCGCCAGCATCCCGCTCGACCAGCTCTACGCACTGGTGGACCCCAACAGCGACGCCGGCCGCAGCCTCGGATCGAACAACTGGGTCATCGGCGGCAAGCGCACCACCACCGGCCGCCCGATCCTGGCCAACGACCCGCACCGCTCGCACGGCGCGCCCAGCCTGCGCTATATCAGCCACCTGAACGCGCCGGGGATGTCGGTGATCGGCGCGGGCGAGCCGTTCCTGCCCGGCATCTCGATCGGGCACAACGGCACCATTGCCTTTGGCCTGACGCGCTTCTACATGGACCAGGAAGACCTGTACGGCTACGAGCTCAATCCGGCCAACCCGCATGAGTACAAGTACAAGGGCCGCTGGGAACCGATGGAGAGCATCACCGAAGAGATCGTGGTCAAGGGCGAGTCCGCGCCGCGCAAGGTCACCATCGACTTCACGCGCCACGGCCCGGTGCTGGTTGCCGATGCCGGCCGCGCGCAGGCGTGGGCGCTGCGCGCCGCGTGGCTCGACTACGGCATGGCGCCGTACTTCGGTTCGATGGACTATATGCGCGCGCGCAACTGGGACCAGTTCCGCGCCGCCATGAACCGCTGGGGCGCGCCCGGCGAGAACCAGGTCTATGCCGATAGCAGCGGCAATATCGGCTGGATCCCGGGCGGGCTGACCGTCAAGCGGCCCAACTGGGACGGCCTCACGCCGGTGGCGGGCGATGGCCGCTACGAGTGGGCCGGCTACCGCAACATGGACGAGCTGCCGTGGGCCTACAACCCCGCGCCAGGCTACATCGTCACCGCCAACGAGAACAACATCCCGCCCGAGCACCCGGCCGCGAAACTTGGCGTGGGCTATGAATGGAGCGACAGCTCGCGCGCGCGCCGGCTCAAGGCCGTGGTGGGCGCCAATGCGCGCAGCTCGGTGCAGGACTCGATGGCGTGGCAGAACGACACCGTTTCGCTGCCGGCCCAGCGCGTGGTGGCGCTGCTGAGGGATGTGCGCAGCGACGACCCGCAACTGGCCCGCGGCCTGGACCTGCTGCGCGGGTGGGACGGCAACGAGCGTGCCGACAGCGCCGCTGCGGCATTGTTCGAAGTCTGGTTCAGCAAACACCTGCGCCAGGCCGTGGTGCGCGCCGCGCTGACGCCCGAAGCCGCACGCCTGGTCGGTGCCGGCGATGCCGCGCGCGTGGTGGCGGTGCTGGAGCAGCCCGGTCCGTGGATGCCGGTGGAGCGCCGCAATGCGGTGATGCTCGAATCGCTGAAGGCCGCCATGGCGGAAGCGGAAGGCAAGCTCGGCCCCGACCCGCGCGCATGGCGATGGGGCAAGCTCCACACCGCCGTGTTCACGCATCCGATGGACCCGATCCTGAGCGACGCGGAACGCCAGCAGTTCAACGTCAACGCCGGTCCGATCGGCGGCTCGGCCTTCACGCCGATGAACACCAGCTACCGCAATACCGACTTCCGGCTGACCGCGGGCGCGTCGTTCCGCATGGTGCTGGATGTGGGCAACTGGGATGCCTCGCGCGTGATCAACACGCCGGGGCAATCGGGCAATCCCGCCAGCCCGCATTACCGCGACCTGGCGCCGTTGTGGGCCAAGGGCCAGTATTTCCCGCTGGTGTATACGCGCAAGGCGGTGGAGAAGGCCAGCCGGGAGCGGTTGGAGTTGGTGCCGCAGTAAGTGGGACAACCCATGCGTTTGAAGTAGCCATCAAGCTTGGCGTACGCACCCCTCTCCCGCAAGCGGGCGAGGGGTGCAAACCGGCGGCGGCGCGTTTGCCGCCTTCCCTTACTTCAACATCTTCAACAGCGCCTGCGCCGCAGCATCAGACGATGCCGGATTCTGCCCCGTCACCAGCCGCCCCGCGACCACGACATGGCTGGCCCAATCCTCGCCACGCGTGAAGCGCCCGCCATTGGCCTTGAGCATATCCTCCACCAGGAACGGGACCACCTTGGTCAGCTGCACGGCTTCTTCCTCGCTGTTGGTGAAGCCGGTCACTTCCTTGCCCTTGAC
Source organism: Cupriavidus sp. FW305-27 (assembly GCF_058787995.1). NCBI lineage: Bacteria > Pseudomonadati > Pseudomonadota > Betaproteobacteria > Burkholderiales > Burkholderiaceae > Cupriavidus > Cupriavidus sp. FW305-27. The sequence goes on along the minus strand of NZ_JBYTAG010000050.1, from coordinate 12,483 downwards.
CAGCGGTTCCCCGTCCGCGCCCCTGGTATGGCGGAACACCGCCGGTGCGTGGCATACCGCTCCCACCGGCTTGCCGGCGCGGTCGAACTGCTCGATCAGCGCGGCCGAGCGCTTGTCTTCGGCCAGGTCCCACAGCGGGCCGTGGCCGCCCGGGTAGAAGATGGCGTCGAAGTCTTCCGCCTTCACCTGGTCCAGCGTCAGCGTGCTGGCCAGTGCGGCCCTGGCGGCCGGGTCACCCTGGAAGCGCCGGGTGGCGTCGGTCTGGGCGCCCGGATCGTCGCTTTTCGGGTCGATCGGCGGTTGGCCGCCCTTGGGCGAGGCCAGCGTGATGTCGGCGCCGGCGTCCTTGAAGACGTAGTAGGGCGCTGCGAATTCCTCCAGCCAGAAGCCGGTCTTCTTGCCGGTATTGCCCAGCTGGTCGTGCGATGTCAGCACCATCAGGATTTTCATTGTTCCGCTCCATGTCGGTTCACAGGCAGCCGGGCGAGAAATGCCTCGGCACTGGCACCATCCTAGGCAGCGGACTATGATTCGAAAACTTCTATTATTCGATCTCTGCTATCCAAAAAATGAATATCGGCAGCAAGGACCTGAACCTGCTGTACGTGTTCCACGTGCTGTATCAGGAGGGCAATGCCTCGCGCGCGGCCGGGCGCATGGCGCTGAGCCAGCCGGCGCTGAGCCACAAGCTCAACCGCCTGCGCGACGAGCTCGGCGATCCGCTGTTCGTGCGTGCGCCGCGCGGCCTGACGCCGACGCCGCGTGCGCACGCGCTGGCGCCACAGGTGCAGCGGCTGATCGGGGATCTCGACGCGTTCTATGATGCCTGTGCCGGCCACGACTACCTGGCGCGCAGCGAGCACCTGCACATCTACACCACCGACTACATGGAGCAGCTGCTGCTGCCCGCCCTGCTGCCGCGGCTGCGCAGCCAGGCGCCGGGCGTGGTGCTGGTCACGCACAACACGCGCGGCGAGCTGCCGCGCGAGGAACTGGAGAAGGGCACCTGCGACCTGGCGATCGCGGGTTTCTATGAGAACCTGCCCGATACCTTCCACCAGCAGCGGCTGTGCAGCGAGGACTTCGTGGTGCTAGCCTCGCGCGCCAATCCGCGCATCGCCGATGGCCTGGATCTCGACGCCTTCCTGGCGTGCGAACACCTGCTGACCACGCTGACCGGCGACCTCAACGGCGTGGTTGACCGTGCGCTTGCCCGGCAGGGGCACAAGCGCAGGGTGGTGGCGGGATTGTCGAGCTTCCTTGCGCCGAGCCGGCTGGTGCGCGGCACGGAACTGCTGCTGACCTGCCTGCGCTCGGTCGCGGAAGAGGCCGTGGCGCGCGACCCTGATCTGGTGCTGCTGCCGGTGCCGTTCGCGCTGCCCCACGTCGACATGATGCAGATCTGGCACGCGCGCACCGATGCCGACCGGCTGCGGCGCTGGCTGCGCCAGCAGATCCAGGAGGCGGCCAGCGCCATCAGCGCGGCCGAGCCGGCCGCGCGCAAGCCCCGCGTCAGGCGCGGTTGACCACCGGCAGCAGCGCGCCCTGCACCGCGCGCGCCGCATCCGAGGCCAGGAACAGGATCACGTCGGCCAGCGCATCCAGGCTGACCCAGCGCGCGGCATCGGCATCCGGCATGGCCTGGCGGTTCTCGGGCGTATCCAGCACGCTGGGCAGCACCGCGTTGACGCGGATGCCCTGGTCGCGCAGCTCTGCCGACATCGATTCGGTCACACGCGCCAGCGCGTCCTTCGAGGCGCAATAAGCGCTCATCTGCGCCAGCCCGCGCGCCGCCGAGTTGGCACCCACGTTGACGATGGCGCCGCCGCCGGCGGCCAGCATGTGCGGCACCACCGCGCGCGCCATGTTCAGCACCGTGCCCACGTTCATGTCGAACACGTGGTTCCAGGCCTCGGCGCTGGTTTCATGCACGCTTGGGCCCATGGCGAAGCCGCCGGCCAGGTTGCACACCACGTCGATGCGGCCGCATGACTGAACCGCTTGCGCGACGGCCTCGCTCAGCTTGGCGGCATCCAGCAGGTCCGCCTGCAGCGTGAGGTGGCCGGTGCCCGCTTCGGGCAGCGGCGCTGCATGCCGGTCCAGCAGCACCACGCGCGCGCCTGCCTGCGCGAAGGCCTGTGCCACGGCGCGGCCCAGGTTGCCGCGTGCGCCGGTGATCAATACGTTCTTGCCGTTGAAGTTCATTTGCGTGCTCCTGCGCCGTCGTGGCGCGCATGGTCGGGTCAGCATCGCCCGGGGGCCGGCTTTTACCATCGTGGGCCGGGGCGAAAAACGCAAGCCAGTCTACGCACCGCTCCCCAACATTTGCTTGCGAAATTGCCTCGGGCTAACCCTTGAACGGCACAGGAAGTTGCGCGCCACGCCGCGTCATTGCCGATTGCGCCGTGGCTTGCGCGCTGGCGTGGTGTCCGCGGGGGCGGCCGCCGCTTCCGCCGCCGCGGTCTGTTCAAGGAAGGCCACCAGCAGCCGCGCCGCCGGCGACAGCAGTTCCAGGTCGCGGAAGCAGATCGCAAAGCGCCGCCGCGCCCAGTCGTTGCGCAGCGGGATCACGCGCAGGCCGAAGGTAGGCGCGATCGGCGCGGCGATCTCGGCCGGGATGATGGTGATGCCCAGGTCGGCACGCACACAGCGCAGCGCAGCGTCGAAGGTCGAGACCACCGCGCGGTAGCCAATGCCGCGCCCGAGGATGGCCGCATAGCGCGTCAGCATGGTCTGCACCGCGGTCTGGGCGGGCATGCCGATATGGTCGTAGTCCAGCGTGTCCTCGAAGCGGCAGTCCTCGGCCTGCGCCAGCGGATGCGAGGCGTGGACCACTGCCGCGAGCTGGTCGGTGCGGTAGGGCCGGGTCTGGAAGCCTTCCAGGTCGGCCGCGTCCCAGCAGATGCCCAGCGGCGCCGAGCCCTCGCGCAGCGCTCGCACCACGTCACTGCTCAGGCTTTCCTCGATGGTCACGCGCACATCGCGGTTGGCCGGCTGCTGCAGGAAGGCGGCAATATCGTCCGGCAGCGATTCCGCCATTGAGGACACCGTCGCCAGCAGCCGCACCTGCCCGCGTATGCCTGCGCCGTAGTCGGCCATGTCGCGCGCGACGCGGTCCGCCGCCGCCAGCATGGCGCGCGCATGCGCCAGCACCATTTCGCCCGCGGGCGTCGGGATCACGCCGCGGCGGCGCCGCTCCAGCAGGGTTGCGCCAACCGTCCCTTCCAGTTGCGCCAGCCGCTTGCTGATGGCCGATGCCACGATGTGCTCCTGCTCGCCCGCACGCGCCATGTTGCGGGTTTCGCAGACGGCGACGAACAGGCGCAGGCTGGTGAGGTCGAGGTCTCGCATGGTAAGGGGCTGCGTGTTTCCGGAATGGAATGTTAAGCCCCTTTGGTTGCCGGTAATCATTCATCCGGGAATTTCTGGATGTAGCTGTGCGGCGCCCGGCAGACATTCCGGTTCGGAATGTTATCGTGCGCGAATCACCGCTTCAGCTCTTGGGCAGAAACTCATAGAGTTCTTCCGTCGCCCCACTGCGGGGCGCAAACCGGAAGCCCCTGAATCATGTCTGTTCCCTTTCCCCGCCACGCCGTTATCCGCGAAGTCGGATTGCGCGATGGCCTGCAGAGCATCCGCACCATCCTGCCCACGGCCAGCAAGGAAGCGTGGATCCGCGGCGCGTACGCGGCCGGTCTGCGCGAGCTGGAGGTGGGCTCGTTCGTGCCCGCGCACCTGCTGCCGCAACTGGCCGATACCGCGCAGCTGGTCGCGTTCGCGCGCACGCTGCCGGGTTTGTTCGTCTCGGTGCTGGTGCCGAACCTGCGCGGCGCGCAGGATGCGCTGGCCAGCGGCGCGGACCTGATGCTCGTGCCGCTGTCGGCCAGCCATGCGCACAGCCTGGCCAACCTGCGCAAGACGCCGGATGAAGTGGTGGCTGAAGTGGCGCGCATCCGCGCCGCGCGCGATGCCAGCGGCGCGAAGACGCTGATCGAAGGCGGTGTCGGCACCGCGTTCGGCTGCACGCTGCAGGGCCATGTCGATCCCGATGAAGTGCTGCGCCTGATGCAGGCGCTGCTCGATGCCGGCGCCGACCGCGTCAGCCTGGCCGATACCGTCGGCTATGCCGACCCGCACATGGTGCGCGAGCTGTTTGCGCGCGCCGTCGATATCGCCGGCGATCGGTTCTGGTGCGGCCATTTCCACGATACCCGCGGGCTTGGCCTGGCCAACGTCCACGCGGCGCTGGAAACCGGCGTGACCCGCTTTGACGCCTGCCTGGCCGGCATCGGCGGCTGCCCGCACGCGCCCGGCGCCAGCGGCAATGTCACGACCGAAGACCTGGCCTACATGCTCGGCAGCATGGGCATCGACACCGGCATCGATATCGGCCGCTTGCTGGCGCTGCGTGAAGACGTGGCTGGCTGGCTCAAGGACGAAACCCTGCACGGCACGCTGTGGCGCGCCGGCCTGCCCAAGACCTTCCCGGCCCAGCCTGCTGGCGCCGCTGCCTGAGACGCAAGATGACCCAAGACAACAGCAACTCCCTGCCGCTGGCCGGCATCCGCGTGGTCGAATTCACGCATATGGTGATGGGCCCCACCTGCGGCATGATCCTGGCCGACCTGGGCGCCGAGGTGATCAAGGTAGAGCCGCCCGGCGGCGACAAGACGCGCAACCTGCCGGGCCTGGGCATCGGCTTCTTCCGCGCCTTCAACCGCAACAAGAAGAGCGTGGTGCTGGACATCACCACCGAGGAAGGGCGTGCCGCCGCGGCCGAGCTGGCGGGCCAGAGCGACGTGCTGCTGGAGAACTTCCGGCCCGGCCTGATGCAGAAGCTGGGGCTGGACTACGCCACACTGTCGCGCGACTACCCGCACCTGATCTACGTCTCGCACAAGGGCTTCCTGCCCGGCCCGTACGAGAACCGGCTGGCGCTCGACGAGGTGGTGCAGATGATGGGCGGGCTGTCCTACATGACCGGCCCAAGCGGGCGGCCGCTGCGCGCGGGCACCTCGGTCAACGACATCATGGGCGGCATGTTCGGCGCCATCGGCGTGCTGGCCGCGCTGCGCGAGCGCGACCGCACCGGGCGCGGCCAGGAGATCCAGAGCGCGCTGTTCGAGAACTGCGTATTCCTGGCTTCGCAGCATATGCAGCAGTTTGCGATGACCGGCGAGGCGCCGCCGCCGATGCCGTCGCGCGTGTCGGCGTGGAGCGTGTATGACGTCTTTACGCTGGCCGGCGACGAGCAGCTGTTTATCGGCGCGGTCAGCGACAAGCAGTTCGCGACGCTGTGCCAGGTGCTGGAGCATCCGGAGCTTCTCGGCAAGCCCGAGTACGCCAGCAATGCCTCGCGCGTGGCGGTGCGTCCGCAACTGCTCGATGAGCTGGGCGCGATCCTGCGCCACCACCGCAGCGCAGAACTGGCGCCCAGGCTCGAAGCCGCCGGCATCCCCTATGCGCCGATCGTGCGCCCGGACCAGCTGCTCGACGATCCGCACCTGCTTGCCAGCGGCGGGCTGGTGCCGATGCAGGCCGACGACGGCTCGACCACGCCCACGGTGCTGCTGCCGCTGCTGATGGGCGGGCGCCGCCCGGGCGTGCGCCGGCCGCTGCCCAGGGCCGGCGAGCACAACGAAGAGATCCTGTTGCAGCTCGGCCAGGGCCGCGCCGGCTGACCGGTACCACGACGGGCATGCCGCGGCACAGCGGCAGCCCGCAAAGATCCTACGATAACGATACGGAGACAACCTCATGCACCCCCGTCGCATCCTTCTCAAGTCAGCGCTGGCGCTGGCCGCCACCGTGGCCGCCGCGCTGGCCGCGCCCGGCATCGGCGCGCTCGCGCAGGGCAATACCGGCAAACCGGTGCGCCTGATCCTGCCGATCAGCGCCGGTTCCGGCGTGGACACCATCGCGCGCGCGGCCGGTCCGGCCCTGGGCAAGGCCTTTGGCCAGCCGGTGGTGATCGAGAACCTGCCCGGCGCCGGCGGTATCACCGGGGCCGCAGCCGTGGTCAAGGCGCAGCCGGATGGCAGCACGCTCGGGCTGGTCTCGAACAACCATGTCATCAACCCGAGCGTGTTCCGCACCATGCCGTTCGATGCCATCAAGGACATCACCCCGATCAGCGTGATCGGCACCACGCCGCTGGTGCTTGTCGTGAATCCCAAGGTGCCGGCAAGGAACGTGAAGGAACTGGTGGCGCTGCTCAAGGCCAGGCCCGACGGCTACAACTACGGCTCGTCCGGCAACGGCACCATCATCCACCTGGCCGGGGAGATGTTCCTGGACGAGGCCGGCGTGAGTGCGCGCCACGTTCCGTACAAGGGCACGGGCCCGATGATGAACGACCTGATCGCCGGACAGGTGGAACTGGGCGTGGTTGCGCTCAACGCGGTGGCGCCGCACCTGAAGGCCGGCACACTGCGCGCGATCGGCGTGTGCGGCGACAAGCGCTCGTCCGCCGCGCCGGAGATCCCCACCATCGCCGAACAAGGCTTGCCCCACTACAACGTCGCCGGCTGGTTTGCCGTGGTCGGCCCCGCCGGCATGCCGCCGGCAGAGGTAAAGCGCGTGCATGACGCATTTGCCAGGGCCTTCACCTCGCCCGAAGTGCTGGAGGCCATGAAGAAGCAGGCCACCGTGATCGAGCCCGGCACACCCGAGGCGGCCGCCAGCTTCTTCCGCAGCGAGGCCACGCGCTACGCCGCACTGGTGAAGAAGGCCAACGTCAAGGTCGAATAGCGGCGGCTGGGCTGAACCATCGGGCGCGGCCTGCAGGCCGCGCGGCGAACGCCTAGAATGCAGCATCGCCCCCGTGACGATGCCCTGCAGGAGGACGCGCCATGACCGACAAGCCAGTCAGGATCCCCGGCCCCGACCACCCGATCACCATCACGCCGACGGCCGGCAGGGTGGTGGTCAGGGTGGCGGGCATTGCCATTGCGGACAGCGACGCGGCGCTGACCCTGCAAGAGGCGACCTACCCGCCGGTGCAGTACATCCCGCGCGAGCATGTCGACTTGGCGCAGCTGGAGCGTACCGCGCACACGACGTACTGCCCATACAAGGGCGATTGCAGCTACTTCTCCATCCCCGCCGGCGGCGAGCGCGCGCGCAATGCGGTGTGGAGCTACGAGACGCCTTACCCCGCGGTGGCGGCGATCGCCTCGCACCTGGCCTTCTACCCGGACCGCGTCGACAGCATCGAGATTCTCGGCGCCTGAGCGCGCGCCGCCCGGCATGGCGGCATATCCATCTGCGAAACCATTCGTTCCTGATCGGGGCGCGCACCGCTATCGTCTGCCCATCCAGACTTCAGTGAGTGCCTTCCATGTCCTTCCGTTCCTTCCTGCTGCGCGGCGCCATCGTCGCCGGCGTTGCCGTCATGGCCTCCGGTACCGCGCTGGCGGATCGCCTCGACGATATCCGCAAGGCCGGCGTGCTGCACGTGGGCGTGTTCGATGCCAACCCGCCGTTCGGCTTTGTCGATCCGAAGACGCATGCGCCAGCGGGCCTGGATGTCGACTATGCCAACGAGATTGCCAGCCGCCTTGGCGTCAAGGCGGAGTTCCGCGCCACCAACCCCGCCAACCGCATTCCGCTGCTGGCCTCGCAGAAGGTGGATATCGTCGCGGCCAACTTCACCATCACCGATGAACGCCGCCAGCAGATCGGCTTCTCCACGCCTTACTTTGCCAGCGGGCTGCAGTTCATCGCAAGGAAGGGGGCGCTGCGCCAGCCCGATGAACTGAAGGCCTGGCGCCTGGGCGTGGACAAGGGCACCACGCAGGAAACCACGCTGCGCCAGCGCTACCCCGACGCGCGCGTGATCGCCTATGACGATTCGCCGCTGGCGCTGCAGGCGCTGCGCACCGGCGCGATCCAGGCCTTTGCGCAGGACGGCGCCAAGCTCGGCGCGCTGCTGGCCACGCTGCCCAACCGCGACCAGTTCGAGATCTCGCCCTTCACGCTGACGCGCGAATACATGGGCGTGGGCGTGCCCAAGGGCGAGGAGCGCCTGCAGGCCGCCATCGACCAGATCCTGCTGGAGCTGGAGAAGAGCGGCACGGCGGCGCGCATCTACGACAAGTACTTCGGGCCGAAGAGCCAGGCGCCGCTGGCGCGCGACTTCACCATCGGCAGCACGGTCAAGTAAGCACGCCACAGCCTGATCGCCCCTGACCCATGGTTTCCATTCTCTGGCAGTCGTTGCCGGCCAAATACCTGCACTGGCTGCTCGGCGGCTTTGCCATGACGGTGGCGCTGTCGCTGGCGGTGTTCCTGCTCGGCTGCGCGCTGGCCGCAGCCTGGCTGGCGCTGCGCAGGGTGCCGTGGCGCCCCGTGGCCATCGCGGCCAATGCGGTGATCGGGCTGCTGCGCAAGACGCCGCTGCTGGTGCAGCTGTTCTTCTGGTACTTCGGTGCCGCGCAATTGCTGGGCGATGCGGCCATCGGCGCGATCTCGGACTGGCGCGGCCTCCAGATGTGTGCCGTGGCCATTCCCGCGCCGTCGCTGGAAGCGCTGGCCAGCGTATTCGGCATCGCCCTGTATGCCAGCGCCTTCTATGCGCAGGAACTCGAAGCCGGAATCGCCGCGGTGCCGCGCGGGCAGTTCGCCGCGGCGCTGGCGCTGGGCTTCGCGCCGCGTGCCGCGTGGTGGCGCATCGTGCTGCCGCAGGCGCTGCGGATTGCGGCGCGGCCGATGGTGGGGCAGTTTTGCCAGACCATCAAGAACACCTCGCTGGCCATGGCGATCGGCTTTGCCGAACTCTCTTACACCGCGCGCCAGGTCGAGACCGATACGCTGATGGCCTTCCAGGCTTTCGGCATTGCCACGCTGCTCTATGCGGCGTTGATCCTGTCGCTGCAGGCGGTGGCGCCGGCCTTGCTCAGGCGCCTCGGCTGGACCGGAGCACGTCATGCCTGATGGGATGGCAAGCCTGCCGGCGGGCCTGGCGCTGGTATGGGGCCAGCTGCCCTACTTGCTCAAAGGCGCTTTCCCCGAGGGCCCGCTGGCCGGCGCGGCGCTGACGCTGTGGATAGCGGCGCTCGCCTGCGCCGGCGCCACGGTGCTGGGCATTGCGCTGGCGCTGCTGCTGGAGCTTGCGCCATCCAGCGTCACGCGCGTGCTGCGCGCCGTGCTGGCGTTGCTGCGCGCGGTGCCGGTGCTGATGCTGATCTTCTGGACTTACTTCTTGCTGCCGATGCTGGCCGGCGTGCAGGTCAGCGAAGTGCTGACCGTGGTGCTGGCGCTGGCACTGGTGGGCGCCGCGTTTATCGCGCAGAGCCTGCACGCGGGAATTGCCGCGATCGGCGCGGGCCAGCGCCAGGCGGCGCTGGCGCTGGGCATGTCGCGCACGCAGGCACTCTGGCATGTGGTGCTGCCGCAGGCGCTGCGCGCCATGCTGCCGTCCCTGGCCAACACCTGGGTGGCGCTGACCAAGGATACGTCGCTGGCTTATATCGTCGGCGTCAGTGAGCTGTCGACACTGGCCACGCAGGTCAATGGCCGCAGCATGAGCTATGCGGCGGAAGTGTTCGCAGCGGTTGCGCTGCTCTACTTCGTGCTGTGCGTGATGATCGAGGCGGGTGCCGCTGCGGCGCTGCGCCGCCTGCAGGGATCGCACCGGCGCGGCAGGGCCGAGGTCGCGGTGGCGCGCCAGGCCATGGCGCAGTCTGCAAGGGCCGGTGCCCCGATGCTCTGACATCGGCAAAGGCGGGTGCCCCGCGGCTGCCGCCATCCTTGCAATCCCCGCAAGCTTCGCCTTACATGAAGGCTTGCTGTTGCGGCCCGCCCCCACGCAACTCGCCTTGTCTTGCGCGCCGCCACGCCTGTCCAGATCCATTGCGGCACCCACCCGGCTGGAGGCACCATCATGCTCGGACTCACGCAGCTTGGCATCATCCATACCCTGATCAGTCTGGCGAGACTGGCCTGCGGCCTGGTGGCGCTCTCGAGCACCGGCATGGTGCGCCTGCATACCCGGCTCGGACTGGCCTATGTCATCGGCACCGTGCTGAGTTGCCTGACCGGGTTTGGCATCTTCCAGCACGGCGGATTCGGCAAGCCCCATGTGCTGGGCATCGTCACGCTGCTGGTGCTGGCGGTCGCGGTCTGCGCGGCACGCGGTGCATTCGGGCGCATGAGCCGCTACGTGGAGGTGGTGTCGCTGTCGCTGACGGTGTTCTTCCACTTCATCCCGGGCCTGACCGAGACCGGCACGCGCCTGCCGGTGGGCAATCCGGTCTTTGCCAATGCGGAAGCGCCGGAACTGAAGGGGATCGTCGGCGTGCTGTTCCTGGTATTCCTGGCGGGGGCGGTGCTGCAGGTGCGCTATCTGCGACGCGAGCCAGGAGCAGGCGCAGGTTCGTTCCCGGGCCGGATAGCGTGACTGCCGGGCGGCCTAGGGGCCGAGTGCCGCGTCTATCATGGCCACGGCCAGCCCGACCAGCAGCGCAAGCGCCGACGCGATGAACCATCGCACGGTCTTGCGGTATTCATCCACTGCATCGTCCTCGATGCGCAGCGCGCGGTAGAGCGCCACGATCTGCAGCGACACCGCGGCCAGTAGCGAGACCGCGGCGAACAGCGCGCGCAGGTTCCAGTGGCCGGGACTCTCGAAGCCCCAGAACCGCCAGAACGCCAGCGAGAAGCCGAGCAGCACCGTGATCGCGGTGATGATGCCCTGGCGGTAGCCGTTGGGCACCAGTTGCGGCGCGGGCTTGGGCGGAGCCGCTGGCTCGGGAGCAATCATCATGGGGCTCCGTGATCGTGTTGCGTGGCCACAGCCCTGCCGGCACGCCGCGGGCTCAGCTTCGGTTCTCCGGCAACTGCACCACGGCCAGCGTGGCATCGGCAGTACCGACGACCCTGCTGACATGCCCCTTGCCCGTGGTGTCTTCCAGCAATAGCGCACTGCCCGCCGACAGCGGCCGGCGCTCGCCATCGCTGGCTTCGAACTCCATCGCACCAGCCAGCACGAAAATCCACATGCGCAGCGGCGACGGGTGCAGTGCGCCCACCCAGCCGGCCGGCACCAGCAGGAAGCCCTGCCGCGCGGCTTCGTCCAGCGGCGACACCCAGAAGGCGCGCGCGGGCGGCGCGAACAGGCGCTCGGTGATGGCAACGGAAATGGGGCCGAAGTGGGATTCGCCGGCGGCATCCGCGTAAAGCCGTTCGAAGGCCAGCGGTGGACGGGCGGTTGTGACGGGTTCTGCAGCGACAGCCATGGCGCACCTCCCTGCGGCGCATTGCGCGCGGCATTGTTATGCAGCCAGTCTAGGTTGCCGGGCGCGGAGTGCAATGCCGGCCATGAGGCGCCCGCTGGCGCCCCCGCACCGTGCTTCAACCCTTGCTGAAGATGCTGTAGAAGTCCGGCGCGCCGCTGTCGGGCACGCTCAGGTCGAGCGAACCCTCGATGTGTTCCAGGTGTTCCGCCATCAACGCGCTGGCGCGCGCGGCGTCGCGCTGCTCGATGGCGTCGGTCAGCTGGCGGTGCTCATGCTCGGCGCAGGCCGGTGCGCCGGGGCGGTCATACAGCGTGATGATCAGGCAGGTCAGTGACACCATCTCGCGGATCAGCTTTTCGAGGATGGCATTGCCGGCCATCTCCGCCAGCAGGATATGGAATTCCCCCGACAGGCGGATCATCGCGGCGCGGTCGCCGCGCGCGCGCGCGTTGTCTTCTTCCATGGCATGGCGGCGCAGGCTGCGGACTTTGGCCGGCGTGGCACGCTGGGCCAGTTCGGCCGCCAGCGCGGGCTCGACCACGCGGCGCGCCTGGAACACCTCGCGCGCCTCGTCCACCGTGGGGCTGGAGACAAAGGCGCCGCGATTGGGCACCAGCGTGACCAGCTTCTCATGCGCCAGGCGCGCGAAGACCTGGCGGATGCGGGCCCGGCTGGCGCCGGTCACTTCGCACAGCCGTTCCTCGACCAGCTTGGTGCCGGCCAGCAGGCGATGCTCCATGATCGCGGTCAGCAGGCTGAGGTAGATGGCCTCGGTGGCGGAAGCTTCGCTGGCGGCGGCCTCCGGGCCGGCGCTTTCCTCCGGTGCGGCATTGGCGGCGGCCTTGGGTGCCGTTTTCAGGGTTGCCTTGGACGCGGGCCGGCGCGGCGTTTTTGCTGCCGCGCCGGGCGCCGCCTTCTTCGATGTGGTTGCCATATCAGGGGACGGACATTTCAGCCTGTCGCCGGAACTGGCGACGAAAGACGGCTATATCGTACACAAATATGGCGACACGGACGGCATTTGTCAGGCCGGGGCAACTTCCTCGGGCATCGTGCCCACGGCTGCGGCATCGCCCGCGGCTTGGAACGGGTGCACCTGCGCCCAGTGGCGGGCGATATCGACACGGCGGCAGATCCACACCTTGTCGTGTCCCTGCACATAGTCGAGAAAGCGCTGCAGCGCGCGGAAGCGGCCCGGGCGGCCGAGCAGGCGGCAGTGCATGCCGATCGACAGCATCTTGGGGCT